>JAPPKT010000359.1 GCA_028819675.1 Caldilineaceae bacterium
TGCTGGCAGATAGTCCACCGGAGAAGCGCAAAAAATCACGGCGAGTATGACGCAAAGAGGTTGACATACGGGTATTCTCCTTTCTTCTCAGAAGTGTAGACGGCCGACAGACGCATTCAAGGCGGTTTGGCCCGAGACGGCTACCGCATGACACGAACAAATGACGTAGGCCTGGCTGTAGAGCCACTTGGAATTGAGTCACCCAATTGGCGTGAGAAAGAGGGCGTTTGACCGATCACGATGACCCCGAAATGCTGGGCCGCTTCAGAGCTCGGATTCGCTTACGCTGACAGGCCAACGAACCTAAATTCAAGATACGTGATGGAAAATACTGCCTGGACTCGACTCTCTGATGGCCTGCGATGGGCTTGGCAAGGATTATATCATTTAGTGAACGCAATATCAACGGGGATTTTTTGGGGTCAATTCCCAAGGACCGTGCACCAGTCGTAGCCGTTCCATGATATGGAGTAATACATCGGCAGACTTGGCGAAGCGGAGGGCAAAGGAAGCGCTGCATGAGTGCCCAGGTGATGGTCCAAGGGTCTTGTGTTTCATGCAAGGCACAGACGTGGAAGAAGGTGCAGCATCACCGAGAAGAAGCCGACGCGGTATATGCGTTGCGCGCGGCCCGCCGATGGTAGACCGGATCACGAGTTGCTGGTATGATCCCACCATATACCACACCACGCCACCGAAAAAGCGAGAGAAAAAATGACCGTTGCCCCTTCCATCTCAGAACTCGACGTCCGCGCCCTCTGGCATCCCCTCACCCAGCACAAACCGCTCGCCGACACACCGCCTACACTCATCGTACGTGGCGAAGGCTGCTACCTTGAAGATGACCAGGGCCGCCGCTACCTCGACGCCATGGCCGGCCTCTGGTGCGTGAACATCGGCTACGGGCGCAGCGAACTGGCCGAAACCGCCGCCGCGCAGATGACCGAGCTCCCCTATCTCGCGCCCACCATGACCCACGCGCCCGGCGCGCAGCTGGCCGACAAAATACTGGACCTCCTCGGCTGGTCCGGCCGCGTCTACTTCTCCTCCAGCGGCTCCGAAGGCAACGAGGTCGCCTTCAAGGTCGCCCGACAGTACCACCTGCAGTCCGGCAAACCGGGCGGCGCCACCCGCTACAAGATCATCTCCCGCCACCGCGCCTACCACGGCAACACGCTCGGCGCCATGAGCGCCACCGGCCAGGCCGAACGCAAGATCGGCTACGGGCCGATGGCGCCCGGCTTCATCCACGTTCCGCCCCCCTATCCCTACCGTGCCCATCCCAAACTCACCCCGGCCGAGCACGGCATCGCCTGCGCACAGGCGATCGAGGAGACGATCATCTACGAGGGGCCCGAGACCGTCGCCGCGGTCCTGATGGAGCCGATCATCTCCGGCGGCGGCGTCCTCGTCCCGCCGGACGAATATCTGCCGCGTGTGCGCGAAATCTGCGACGAGTACGGCGTGCTGCTCATCTTCGACGAGGTTGTCTCCGGCTACGGCCGCACCGGCAAAATGTTCGGCCACGACCACTGGGACGTTAAGCCCGACATCATCACCATGGCGAAGGGACTTTCGAGCGGCTATATGCCCCTTGCTGCGACCGCCGTGCAGGAATACATCTTCGACGTCTTCATGGGCGAGGCCGGCGACCTGACCCACTTCCGCCACATCAACACCTTTGGCGGCCACCCGGTCAGCACCGCGGTCGGACTGCACAATCTGCAAATTGTCGAGGAAGAAGGTCTGGTGGAGAAAGCCCGCAGCATGGGGGACTACGCGCTGGCCCAACTGCAAAATCTGGCGTCGCACCCGTGGGTGGGCGAAGCCCGCGGCCGCGGGCTGCTCCTGGGCGTCGAATTGGTGGCCGACAAGGGTACCAAACATCCCCTCGACGACGCCGAAGTGCTGGCGATCCTGGGCCGCTGCAAACAGGCCGGCGTCATTCTCGGACGCAACGGCAACACCGTTCCCGGCCTGGGCAACATCCTCATCATGGCCCCGCCGCTCGTCGCGACCGAAGCCGAAATCGATCTCCTCATCGAGGCGCTGGTTTACGCTCTGGGAGAAAAGTGACGCCGGCAGCCGCTGCATCCCTTGGCCGCCGGCCTCTCATAACAGAATACTAACCCCGAATATCCAGCCTCTCCCGCCGCAGCCACTGGCTGACCGAGTCCTGCTCCGAAACGCCCGGATGCGGATCGCCCGGGCTGTCCACGTACGCGCCCTCCGGCGCCGGCACCGGTCCCCGCAGCAAGGGGTCATCCGTGCGCTCCATCCATGACGACAGCCGCCCCCGCATCACCGCCAGCGCATCCGCGTATTCCGGGTCGTTCACCAGGTTGCACGCCTCGTTCGGATCATAGATAAGATCGTACAGCGCCTCCTGGTGGACCTTGCGCTCGGCCAGGCCGTTGTCCATCAGATACTGCTTGCTCGGCCCGTTGTCGATATTGGGCATCGTCGTCGTTGCCCACGCATCGAAACGCCGGATATACTTCCAGCGCTGCGTGCGCACCGCCCGTTTCGGTTCATAGCCGGCGTGATAGCTCACCTCCCCAAAGATCTCCTCGTTGATCTCCTCCGCCGTACCCGCCACCAGCGGCACAACCGAGCGCCCTTGCAGCCACTCCGGCGGCTCCACCCCCAGCAGCTCGCACAGCGTCGGGTAGATGTCGATCTGAGAGACCATGCCGTCCACGACCTTGCCGCCGCCAAACCCGTGCGGCCCGCGCATGATCAGCGAAACGCCGAAACCGTGGTCGGTCAGCGTGCATTTCATGCCGGGGAAGGCCAGCCCGTGGTCGGTCGTGTAGATGAACAGCGTATCCTCGGCCAGCCCCGCCTCCTCCAGCGCGTTCAATACGATCCCGACCTGGTCGTCCAGTATCCTGGCCATCCGTTTGTAAGAGGCCATGTCATAGCGGGTCTCCGGCGTATCCGGCAGCGGCGCCGGCGGCAGCGTATAGCGCACGTCCTCCTCCTCGCTCGGCTCCGGAAAGACGCGATGCGTCTCCGAGTAGCCCACGGCCAGGAAGAAGGGACGGTCGTGCTCCCGCTTGATGAACTCGACCGCTGCCTCCGTTCTGTACTCCGGACCCCGCGACCCGGGCGGGTCGGCTTCGGCGATCCATTCGTAGCCCAGCGTGCGCGTATCGAGCGTCAGATGTTGAAAGCCGCACAAAGCCGTGCGGTAGCCGTGGCCGCGCAGAAAGTTCGCCAGGTGCCGTTCCGGATGCTGCAGAAAGAAGTCCCGGTTGGCCAGCCCCAGCTGCCCGCAGGAATGCGAGCTCTGGCCCGTGAGCAGACAGGCCCGGCTCGGCGAGCAGGTCGGCGCCGCGCTGAACGCCTTCCGGAATAGAACGCCCTCCTCCGCCAGCCGCTGCAGATTAGGCGCGGGCACCGCATGGCCGTAGGGCTGCAGGTACCGGCCCGTGTCGTGCGAATGCAGGTAGATAATGTTCATTTGAGGATTCCTCAATACCGTGTGTGCGGGACAACTATAGCCGCCCGTGCGGCGGTGTCCAATCTACTTGAACTGCTCGATGGAGCATGCAAAATCATCTTGGCACGGCTTATGTAACCGGCGCAAATCACTTCTTCCAGCCGACTCCTGGGCCTACGCTAGCCACTGACCCCTAATCCCTAACTCCCGGCCCCTGCAGTTTCCGCCGACTCGCGTCCCCAGACCGTCAACAGGACAAACGCCGCCAGCGTACAGACGGCCGCCACCGGCCCCAGCCCCGATACGCCGAAGCGTGTGTACATCCACGGCCCGGTAAATCCGGTGAGGGTCATCCCCACCAGGTTGATCGCCACCGCCAGTGACATCACTTTGCCCCGCCGGTCCGGAGCCTGTTCGCTGACCAGAGCGACGGCGCTGACGAGGC
>JAPPKT010000330.1 GCA_028819675.1 Caldilineaceae bacterium
TACGGTACATTGATATACGCCCCCGCCAGCAGCCCGTCAATCGAAGAAATGTGAACAATCGACCCGCCCCCGCCCGCAGCCATCTGCGGCACAGCATACTTACAGGCCATCACCGGCCCCCTCAAGTTTACGTCCAAAGCTACATCCCAGAGCCCCTCTTCATAATCCGTAACCTTGCCCCCGCCGACCGCGCCCGCATTGTTCACCAGAATATCCAGGCTGCCGTACCGCCCCACGCACGCCTCTGCCAGCTCCCGGCAATCCGCTTCCACCGCAATGTCCGCCGAAACGAATGACGCCTCCCCTCCATTCTCCCTGATGAACTTCACCGTCACCTCGGCCCGCTCCTCGTCCAAATCCGCCACGACCACCCTCGCTCCCTGTCGCGCAAAGAGCACAGCCGTTGCATAGCCGATGCCAAGAGCTGCCCGGCCTCGCGACCCCGCACCCGTGACTATCGCCGCCTTGCCTTCCAACCTGTCTCCTTGGGGAGGCAGGCCACCTGACCCAGTCAACTTAATTTGGCTCATTGGAGTAGGTTCGCCTTGTTGTTCGGAATGGTACTAGAGCTCGTCTCCCTATGTTAGATCAGCGAGTAGAGGGAGCAGGGTTCCGTTGGTGTTCACACAGCCACCCTGTTACTCGAAAATACTCCCGACCGCCGGTGGTTTTCTTCGCGCCCCTTCGCGTCACTTCGCGAATAAGAAAAGGAGTTCTCTCCGTCGTTCCGCGATCGTGAATTTCAGATTACATCCGACAGATATCGTGCCTTCGTAATCTCAACCACCTCATCCGGATCCCGCCGCCACCAGTTGCGCTCGGAGAAAATCTCCACTTCCCGATAACCGTCGTACCCCGTCGCCTCTACCAGCCGCCGAATGCGCCGTATGTCGATAACCCCGTCACCCATCATCCCCCGGTCCAGCCGCAGGTCGGTCGTATCCATCAGCCAGTCGCAAACGTGAAAGGAAATAATCCGGCCCGCCGCCCGCTCAATCTCCTGCTCCATGTCCGGGTCCCACCACACATGATACACATCGACCACGATGCCCAGCTCCGGACCGGCCCCCAGCGCCTCAATCCAATCGTTCGCCTGTCCCAAAGTGGACAAACAGGAACGAAACGCACAGATCATCGGGTGCAGCGGTTCCAGCCCCAGCATCACCCCGGCCAGTTTCGCATAGGGAAGCACCTCCGCAAGGCCCTCCAGGCACCGCGCTCGCGCCGCCGCTAGATCTCTCGACCCCGCAGGCAACCCCCCCGCTACAAACACAACACAATCGGCTTCCAGTTCAGCCGCTTCATCGATGGTTCGCTTTGTCGACTCCAGGTTGGCCCGAAACAGGTCGGGATCCGAATCAGTCAACAGTCCCCCGACACATATGCACGTGACCTTCATATCATGGGCCTGCAGCAACCTCTTCGCCTCAGCGACGCCCACCTCCTGCAGCTTGTCCCGAACGATCCCTATCGCGTGCACACCATGGCGTGCATACCCCTCGATCGCCTGCGGCAGCGACCACTGGTGCAGCGTCGTAAACTGGTTGATCGCGAGTCTGCTGAAGTCGCTCATACCTGCCTACCCAACACAGCTCCGGAGTCAATCCGATGAAACTGACTCCGCAATCAATAGGTCGCGCGCCCACCCGACACGTCAAACACCGCCCCCGTAGCAAAACTGCACGCGTCGCTGCACAACCACGCCACCATCTCGGCGTTCTCCTCAACGGTTCCAAACCGTCCCATCGGGATCTTGGCCGTCACGGTCCTGATGTACTCCGGCGTCATCTCCCCCAGCAGGTCCGTCTGCACCATCGCCGGCGCCACGCAGTTGACAATGATGCCGCTCTGAGCCAGCTCCTTGCCCAGTGACTTTGTCAGTGCGATCACCCCCGCCTTCGCCGCCGAATACGCGCACGCGTTTGCGTTGCCCTCCTTGCCCGCAACCGACGCCACGTTCACGATCCTGCCTCCCCCCTGCTCCAGCATGACCGGGATAACCGCCCGGCTGCACAAAAAGACCGAACTGAGGTCCGCCGCGATCACCCGGTCCCACTCCTCCAGCGGATACTCCCACGTCGGCAGCGTCGGGCCGGAGACTCCGGCATTGTTGACCAGGATATCAATAACACCCAGCTGGGCCAGCGTATCCTGCACCGCCTGCTCCACGCTCGCCGGTTCCGTCACGTCCACAGAAAATGCGGCCTCAAACCCTTCCCCTGCCTCTGTACCCCGCACAGGACCCGGATCCAGATCCCAAATCGCCACTGCCGCCCCCGACTCGGCCAGCCGCTGAGCAATCCCCAGCCCAATACCCTTGGCCCCCCCAGTAACAACCGCCGTCCGCCCACCAAAACTGTATTCAATCATCTTCATTTCCCTAAACCGCCACCTACCCTCGCCTGGCGCGCTTCTAAACTAACTACTGACCACTGACCACTGACCACTGACTGCTGACTGCTGCAGTTCCGACCACTGCAGTTCCTTATACCCCAAGTTGTGGGAAAGTGCTACAGATGAGGTCGACGCTGACACCGTTCTCATTCAAAAACCGCGTTGGTCAGAACCCGCCCAATTCAGCTAAAATGCGGAGGACGAAACCGCCTCACAGGAGCAACTATGTGAGCCAATTGCGTATAGCCATTCTGGGCGCAGGCACAATGGGCCGCCGTCACATCGACTATGTGAACGCAAGCGGCGAATGCCACCTGGTCGCCATCTGCGATTCGGACCAGGGCGCGGCCGCATTGGCAGCACAGCATGACGTGCCCTTCTTCCACGATGCCTATGAAGCCCTGGATCTGGCATCCCCCGACGGCGCGATCATCGCCGCCCCCACCAACCTGCACGAAGAGCTTGCCATGGCCTGCATCCGCCGTGGCATTGTGCCTCTTGTAGAGAAACCAATCACCGCCGCGCTCGAAGAGGCCCAAAGGCTGGTCGACGATGCCGCCGCCGCCGGCGTGCCTGTCCTCGTCGGTCACCACAGACGCTATCACCCCCGCATAAAGCGGCTTTGGAAACTGGTAAAGGGTGGCGCCATCGGCTCCCTGATAGGAGTCTCCCTCCTGTGGGCAGTCAAGAAGCCCGACGCCTACTACGACGTCGTCTGGCGCACGCGCGCCGGCGGTGGACCCGTACTGACCAACCTCATCCACGAGATCGACACCCTGCGCTACATCTGCGGCGAAATCACCGGCGTCTATGCCGCCACCAGCTCCGCGACACGCGGCTTCGAGGTGGAAGACTCCGCCGCCATCACCCTGAATTTCACCGGCGGCGTCGTCGGCTCCGTTTTTCTTTCCGACGCCGCACCTTCACCGTGGTCATACGAGCTGACAATGTTCGAAAACCCATCCTACGCCCACGTGGCAGCCAATTGCGCCTTCTTCTTTGGCACAGAAGGCTCAATTGCCTTTCCCAGAATGGAGCTGTGGCGCTACCCCTCCGCCGACAGCGCCGGCTGGGAGCAGCCCCTCGAACAGGAACCGCATGAACCGGCCGATGCCGATCCGCTCGCAGCACAACTGGCCCATTTCTGCCGCGTCATCCGCAGAGAAGAGCAGCCTCTAGTCAGCGGCGAAGAGGGACTGCGCACGCTTGCCGCAACCCAGGCTGTCCTGACCTCTGGAAGCAAGGGCCAACCAGTTAAACTCCGGCCCGCCTGAGCAGAGCTGCTAGAGTCTGGGTCATTAGGGCTCATTGACAATTGGCTGAACACGATTTGCAGCAGCAATGTGCGGCTGACACCCGCATTCACCCAAGGAAAATCCCAATGGCCCTTCGTGGACCAAAAGGAGTTCTTCGCGATCCTTCGCGTGACTTCGCGGATGAAAAGGTGTTCTTCGTGGCCCTTCGTGGATAAAAAGGTGTTCTTCGCGACCCTTCGC
>JAPPKT010000247.1 GCA_028819675.1 Caldilineaceae bacterium
CGGAGCCCCCGCACAAGGGAGGGCCGAATAGGCCCGACCGCCCAAATGCAGTGGTCAGTAGTCAGAGACGGCGCTCTGGCTGCCTCGGATCTGATCGCGGCGTGGCCATGGTTTGGTCTCTGCAAGAGGATTGGGTTAGCTCACCGCCATTTTGGGATGCATCCGAAATGAAACGGGAGCTTTTGTACCTCGGTTTGTCTGACGTATAATTCTTTCACTTCCTCTCCGGTTCCCCTTTTGGAGGATCTATGCGGGCTGGTTTCCAGCAAGACATGCGCTTCAGAAGGCGCAAAGAAAGGGCGTTTCCGCCTCCGGTGTCACTGCGGCGGCTGTGGCCGATTCTGGTTGCTTTGGCAGTCCTGTCTGTTGCGGCCGACGGCCAGATTTTCGCCCAGTCCGGCTTTGTACCTTTTTCGAACAGTATAATTGGGCTGGACGTTTCACCGGACGATGCCAGTGTCGTTATCGCCGGTACGCTGAACGTGCCGGTACCGGCGGGAATCTATCGCAGCACGGACGGGGGTCACACGTGGGCCCGAGCAGACGTTGAACTGCCGGCAGATACCTCGGTCGCCTCGATTCGGTTTGATCCGCAGGACGGGAACCGTGTCCTGGCCGCGGACGGCGGGGTGGGAAATCTGTTCATCAGCGAAGACGGCGGCCAGAGCTGGCGGCAGGAGTTTTCGATCAGCCAGGTGCTCACCCCGAACAGTGGCATCGGCCGCCTTTTTACGCGCGTCGAAGACGGTGTGACCGTATTTTATGCCGGTACACGCTACGACGGTGTTGTGCGCAGCAGTGACGGCGGCCTGAGTTGGGCGTGGTACGGCGAGAGTTTGACAGGGAGCGCCCTGCGCGTGCGCGCCTTTGCCGACAAGGACGGCGCGCTGTATGCCGGGACCCACGACGGCGTCTGGCGTCTGACGCGGGATGCCGGGTACTGGGAGCGGGTCGATCTGCCCGCGGGCATCATCGCGCGGGGGATGACGATTCTGGATGGCCGTCTGTACGTAGGTACGTTTGCTTCAGGCCTGTATTTGAGCGATGACGGTTACAATTGGGTGCAGGATCCCTCCTTTCCGGCGGGGGTTGTCATCTACGACGTGACGGTCAGCGGGCAAAAGGTCATCGTCGGGACCAATGTCGGACTCTGGACCCAGAGCGTACCGGACTGGACGCGGGTGACGGTCAACGGCGCCGTCTTCACCAATCCGGTTTTCAGGCTGGCTTCTTCTTCAACCTTTGTCGGCGTCACTTACGCGGGTACCGAGCAGGACGGTGTGCTGCGTACGCTGGACAGCGGCGAGAGTTTTTTGTCGTCGGCGCAGATAACACCGATCAATCCGGCCGAACTTTCCAGGGTTCCGACGCCAACGCCGACGGAAACGCCGCCACCGTCCGACACGTCCACCCCGACGGCGACGCCGACCTTCACGGCAACGCTTGACCCGGGCGCGCCGACGGAGACGTCGACTTCCACAGCTACGGCGTCCGCTACGCCGGATCCGAATCTGCCTACGGCTACGCCAGCAGCCACCGATACGGTGACCGCGACGCCGGATCCCGATGCGCCAACCGCTACGCCCACTGTGGAGTGTTTGCCTGTCGCACTGCACCATCCAATTGAAACGCCAACGGCTACGAGCACCGTGACGGCGACGCCGGATCCGAATGCGCCGACCGGGACGCCGGCAGCCACCGGCACGGTGACGGCGACACCAGAACCCAATATGCCGGCAGATATGCCGCCTGTCGAATGCACGCCGGTCCCGACCCCGGACACCGATGTGCCCGCAGACCAGCCCACAGCGGATGCACCGGATTCAACACCCGCGGCATTGACCGCCGTTCCCGAAACACCGCCGCCCCTTCCGCCGTCTGAAGGCACGGCAACAAGCACGCCGACACCGCCGGAGGGTGTAGAGCAGCCAACAGCGACAGCGACAACGACCACTGTGGGCCCGGGTAACGTCAACGAGAGGCTGGCGCAGATTCCCCCTATCTGGATAGGCGGCGCGGCGGTCTTTTTCCTCCTGATAGTGTTCGCCGGCATTTCGGTTGCACGCGACGGAGGCTCCGGAACCGAGGAGCTATGACGGCGAGTGCACCAAAGACCCCAAAAACTGAGACCGGAGCCGCCGCGAGCGGGGTGCCACCACCGGTGACCGGGTGCGGGCAAGCGCTGGCAGTTCTCCTTGCGCAATTGCCGGACGGTCTGCTGGTTCATGGTGACGTTGCGGTGTCGGACGTTGCGGTGGGCGGAATCAGCGAGGACAGCCGGGAGGTGGGCGCGGATACGCTGTTTGTCGCGGTCGAGGGCCTGCAACAGGACGGACACCGCTTCATTCCACAGGCCGTTGCTGCTGGGGCCGCGGCTGTTGTCGGCAGCCACTCTCTGACGCGGCTGGAAGAACTGAACTGGTGGCCGCAGTCCGCCGATACACCTTATATACAGGTAGCCGATAGCCGGGAAGCCCTGGCCTGGCTGAGCGCGGGTCTCTACGGTTTTCCCAGCCGCGGCCAGACGGTGATAGGGGTTACAGGCACGGACGGCAAGACGACGACTTGCGCGCTGCTGGAAGCGATTCTGAGCCGCAGCGCGGATGTGGGTGTCGTTACAACGGTCGGCGCGCGTATTGCCGGCGTTGAACAGGAGACCGGGCTGCACGTGACGACGCCGGATGCGCCGACGGTACAGGCGTTTCTGGCGCAGATGCGTTCGGCGGGCTGTGGTTACGCGGTGGTCGAGAGCACCAGTTTCGGGCTCGATCAGAAGCGGGTGGCGGCGGTTGAATATGATGTGGCTGCATTGACGAACATCACGCACGAGCACCTGGATATTCACGGCTCGTTCGAGGCGTACCGGGCGGCGAAGTTTCTGCTATTCCGAAGCCTGTTTGGTTCCGAGCGCAAGCCGGGCGTGCCCCGCGTCGCGGTATTCAATTTGGATGACGGTAGCTGCCAGCCTTTGCGGAAGGTGCTGGCCGAAGAGCGTGCGCGCAACGAGGCGGCCGGCGTTACACCCTATATATATAGTGTATCCGACCAGACTGCCGACGTGTATGCCCGGCATATCGAGTATCTGCCTGAAGCCACCAGATTTGAATTGGTCTGGCCGGGGGGTACGGTGCCGATGGAGACAAAGCTGATTGGCGAGTTCAACGTGTCGAATGTTCTGTGCGCGGCTGCGGCAGCGCTGGGGCTGGGCATTGCGCCTGAGCAGGTCCGGGACGGCGTCGCCTCCCTCCCGGCGGTGTTGGGGCGCATGCAGCGCATGGACTGCGGGCAGGAATTTCTGGCCGTGGTGGACTTTGCTCATTCGCCGGCCAGCCTGGAACGAGCGCTGGAGACGCTGCGTCCGCTTGTTGCCAAGGACTGCGGCAGATTGATCGCCATATTCGGCTGCGCGGGTTTGCGGGACCGGGGCAAGAGGCGGCTGATGGGCCAGGTCAGCGGGCGGCTGGCGGATTTTACCGTCATCACCGCGGAGGACCCCCGGACTGAAGATCTGGCGGAGATCAACCGAGAGATCGCGGCGGGCGTACGGGAGGTAGTCGAAAACGGGGCCGGGGAAGAAGGCGAGCCGGCGGGCTCATCTCCCTACTACACGATTGTACCCGACCGGGCTGAGGCGATCCGATTCGGGGTGGAGATGGCGCGGGCCGGCGATGTTGTGGCGTCCTTTGGCAAGGGTCACGAACGCAGTATGTGCTACGGTGAGACGGAGTACCCCTGGAACGAGCAGGAGGCGATGCTGACCGCTTTGCGCGGGCGCGTAACTGCAGTGGTTAGTGGTTAGTGGTCAGCCGCTATACATGTTTCGGGCAGAAGAGGGAGAAGGTAAGTAGAGATTGAGTACAGCAAGAGTCAATCTTTCGCCGTCACT
>JAPPKT010000125.1 GCA_028819675.1 Caldilineaceae bacterium
ACGCCCCCTCTCCTACAACACGCCTCGCCGACCGTGTGTCGACATTGGTGACGAGCGCCAAATGGAAAGTGTCCAGCCAGACCACGTCCCGCCAGTCCCTTCAGATTCCCCTAGGTACCGGCCTTGTGCCTGCCCTCGCACCCTCCCCAACTGACGGACGCCACCGTACGGCCAGGCCTGGCGCCTGCACTGCGTCTCGCCAGAAGAAGGCATACAAGTCCAGCCACCGCTGGCGCTGATTCCCCGCCAGACTGTTCCCACCCCAAACCTGGAATGCACCCCTATCTTGGTGAAGTTGAAAGCAGCCAACAGTTGGGGTAACTTGGGTAGGTGACTTGCGAAAAGCTTACGCGCCAGATATAGGGCCGACTCGATGGAAACTCGAGTGTACCGATTCCCGGAAGCAGCGACTGGACGCGTATCGGAATCCATGTCCTGCCTGACGCCACAGGCGGCCGCCGGACATCCAGTATGCCCCTTAAACGATGACGACTCCCATCGGTTCTAAACCCCTCACGATCTGGCTTCTCTCGCCTTACCACACGGGAAGCCACAGGGCTTGGGCTGAAGGCTATCAAGCCCACAGCTGTCATTCAGTTCAGCTCTTTACACTGCCCGGTCGATTCTGGAAGTGGCGAATGCAGGGGGGAGCGATAGAGCTCGCCTCCCAGACGAACGCAGTACGCAACGGACCGCTGCCTGACCTCGTTCTGGCCACCGACATGACCAATCTTCCGTCGTGGCTTGCTCTTACAAGGGGGACGCTGCCGGCGCGATTCAGAACAGTTCTCTACATGCATGAGAATCAACTGACTTACCCCTGGCGCCCCGGCGAAAAACCCGATCTGACATACGCAATGATCAACTGGCTGAGCCAGCTTTCTGCCGATATGGTCGTCTTCAACACTGCGTATCATCGACGGAGCTGGTTCGCAGAACTACCCAACCTGCTCAAACATTTTCCAGACTTCAATCACCTGGAACTGATCGAGCAGGTAGAGTCCAGAACAAGGGTACTGCCCGTCGGTATCGACTTTCAGGAGGTGAATCGCAGGCAAGAAGTACGGGATTCGCCGCTAATATTGTGGAATCAACGCTGGGAGTACGACAAGCGTCCGGACCGCTTCTTCAACCTTCTCTACAAGCTGGAGGAGACAGGACACGACTACAAACTGGCGGTGGCGGGAGAGAACTTTCGGAAAGTCCCCGTTGAGTTTGAGGAGGCTGCAACGCGCCTTGCACACCGAGTGGAGCATTGGGGTTATCTGCCGTCAAGGAAGGCGTACCTTGCGCTGCTGCAAAAGGCTGATCTTGTCGTCAGTACCGCCGAGCACGAATTCTTCGGAATCAGTATTCTTGAAGCGGTTCAAGCGGGGGCCTTCCCACTCCTGCCAAACCGTCTCAGCTACCCAGAACTGATTCCAGCGGGACTGCACGCAGCCTGTCTGTATTCTGACGAAAAAGACCTCTTTGCGAAGGCAGTTCGACGCCTGGAATTGCCCCGCACTGCGCCGCCTTCTCTTCGGCGTGCAGTACGAAAAAAATACATTTGGCCCGTCGTAGCCAGAGCCTACGACCAACTTTTCGCAGAGCTGACGATTGGTTCGGCCGCAGTCGGGCAGTAGCCTCCTGTATTGACCGGTCAGGAGAGAGGAGGTCCCGTTACCCCCTTTGGGAAGGTCTGGAAAGCAGTCTTACGTCGACTGCCGCGTCGCCTTTCTCGGTCTCCTCAACTGCAAATTCAACCAGGTCGCCCGGCCGCAGGCGGGCAACACCGTCGAAGCGGGAACGGTGGGCAAAGAGGTCCCGTCCGTCTGAACGTGAGATGAAACCATAGCTTCTGCTTGGGCTGTACCACTTTACCAAGCCGCGTTCCCGATTTGAGGCGGGCAGAAGAAAGCCGCAGCCCGGGCACAGTGACGGAGGACTTCGGCCTTCAGACTTCTTCCGTTTGTCCTCCAAAGTCCATATAAATGTGACACCGCAACGTTCGCAGACGTTCATTTCATCTGACACTGCCATAGCAAAGAGTTTCCTGAAATACCAGCCCGTCCGGAGCAGTCAACTCAAGCATAACTCTGACTTGCCTGATTTGACAATGCCATACAGTCCTGATACGATCGCTTGCGAGTTGATTCCTGCAGGTTGTGCGGCGACGTAGCCAAGTGGTAAGGCAGGGGTCTGCAAAACCCTGATCGCCGGTTCGAATCCGGCCGTCGCCTCAAACCGCTCATTCGAGCGGTTTTCCTGTTTGACTCCGATGTGAATCCATTGCAATCTGAACTTGATTGCCGATAGACTTTACCTGTTGCGCATGTTCCGGTCTTCGCGCTTGTAGAAATCATTGGTGTGATACAATTTAGAATACCGTCCCTGTCATCGATCGTTCACGCAATGAACGGGTAGATACCCGTCTCTCATAGCGATGCAGAAAAAGTGAACGCGACGAGCCGATTCGAGGCCTGTTTGGGAAGGTGGATTCACGGAGGGCAGTGAGAACATGAAGCAGAAAACCGGGACGGGGAACGCCTCCAATCCGCTTCGCGACGTAGCGGGAGGACTGAAATGCCCATTCTGCTACAGGAGGGACTGCAAAGCAATGTCCGAACGTAATTTCCTGCACATCTTGGTGGATTCCTTGTGCAGTTCAACCTGGCATACAACGGCGCGGCGTGCTGCAACCACAGGTTTCCTTGTGTTAGCCGTTCTTCTGGCTGCGGCCTGCTCAGGCGACGAATCCGACAGTGCGGAATCGGGCCTGGGAAACAATCCGTTCGGTTTCGAGCAATTAGAGGCGCCATCGCTGGATGAGCTCGTACCAGGAAGGCTGGGCCCGCGTCCCGAAGGCTCGATAAAAACGGTCGTAGAACATTACATGCAGCAGTACCAGCCCAACGGCAGTCTGCCCAAGCTCTTTGAGACGACCCGCGTCTACGACCGCAACGGTGTCCTTCTGGCGGAGTTCTTTGAGGAAGGGCGACGCACTTGGGTCACTCTCGACCAGATTTCACCGGCCCTTATCTCCGCCACCGTGGCAACAGAGGACGCTACCTTTTTCACCAATCGCGGCGTGGACAGTCGGCGCATTGTCGGCGCCGCAATACAAAATGTACAGACCCAATCGATTGCCTCAGGCGCGAGCACCATCACCATGCAGCTGGCGCGTAATCTCTTTCTTGAGCCGGAGGAAAGATTCGAACAGACAATCGATCGAAAGTTCTTCGAAATCGGGCTGGCTCACGACCTGACCATTCTGTTCAACAAGGAAGAGTTGCTTGAAATCTATTTGAACCTGGTCAACTACGGACACCTGGCTTACGGACCGGAAGCGGCCGCGCAAGTCTATTTTGGCAAGAGCGCCATCGATCTGACCTGGGCTGAAGCAACGATCCTGGCTGGCGTGCCACAGCAGCCGGCTTCATTCGACCTGTTTAGTAATTTCCATGCAGCCAAACAGCGGCAGCGCATCGTATTGGACCTTCTGGTTCGTCACGACTTCCTGACGCAAGAGAGGGCCAATGCCATATTCGCCGAGGAGATCTTCCTGATAGGCAGCTCAGAAGAGAAGGACTACCTGGCCCCGCATTTCGTTCTCTATGTGGAGAAAGCTCTGGAGAGGCGGATGGCCGAAGCCCTGGGTATAGAGAATGGGCGCTGGAAGATGCGCCGGTCCGGCATGCATATCATCACCTCGTTGGATATGCCTATGCAAGTGCTGGCGGAACAGGAGTTGAAAGCCTGGATCGATAGGGTCGGCGAAGCCTACCGTATGACCAATGGGGCCTTGGTAGCAATACAGCCGCAGACCGGTGAAATCCTGGCCATGGTCGGCGGAGTCGATTTCAATCAGGAGGATGCCGGCCAGGTTAACCTGT
>JAPPKT010000385.1 GCA_028819675.1 Caldilineaceae bacterium
CGTCCATCTCGTCGTGCAGGGCCAGCATTTCAAGGCGACGGGAGGGCCGGTCGCGTTTGCGGGCTGCCAGGGCAGGAAGGAGCGCCTGCAATGCCTCGCGGCTGTCGGCTAGCATTGAAACCTGGGGCGGCTCATGGCGATCGTGCTCTTGCGGGTCGATGTCTATGCGAATGATGCGCAGGTTGGGCGGTTTGCCCCAACGCATCATGGGGGTGGAAAGGCGCGTGCCTATGGCGATAACGACGTCAGCCTGTTCCCAGAGGCGGCGGCCAGGACCGTATGAATGGCTGTAAGGGTTGCGGTTGGAGAGTATGCCCCGCCCTGATGCGCTGGCGATGACCGGCGCCTGCAGCGCTTCGGCCAACCTGCCGATTTCTTCACCGGCGTCAAGTGCGCCCCCGCCTATGAAGATCGCGGGACTTAGCGCCTCGCTCAAGAGATCGGCGGCACTATCCACGGCGCGGCGATCCAATTCGGGACGGCTGCGGGCAACGGAAAGGGTCTCGTCGTCGAAATCGGCTTTGCGGGAGAAGACGTTGAGCGGCACCTCCAGGCCGACGGGTCGGGGCCGGTCGGAGTGCATTGCGCCAAGGGCTTCAGAGACGAGACGGGGCACGTCCGCTGGAGAATCGACGCGGCGGGCCCACTTGGTGAGGGAGCGCAGGATGCCGAGCTGGTCGGGGATTTCGTGGAGCATGCCGTAGCCGCGGCCGATGTGGTCGCTGTGGAGCTGGCCGGTAAGGCAGAGGACAGGGGCGTTGGTGGCGTAGGCGGTGGAGAGTGCGGCGGAGGCGTTGAGGAATCCGGGGCCGGGGACGACAACGAATACGCCGGTCTTGCCGGAGGCCTGCGCGTAACCGAGGGCCATGTAGGCGGCGCCCTGCTCGTGGCGCGTGTGGATGACGCGCATGCGGTCGCGGGCGTCGTGGACGGCGGTGTAGAAGTAGTCGTTCTGAACGCCGGGGAGGCCGAAGATGGTGTCGATGCCGTGGGAGAGGAGAGCGTGGACAAGCGCTTCGCCGCCGGTTCGCGTCGTAGTCATAGAGCTGGCTCCTGACGGCGATGGCTAGTGGGCCACTGCACCGTCGGCGTGAAAGTTGCCAAGGATCTTCTTGGGCTGGTAGGTGAAGCGGTCCAGCTTGCTCTCGTCGATTGCGAGTCCTATTCCGGGCCGGTCCGAGACGAGGAGATAGCCTCCCTGGCGTTCGACGGGATAGTCGACAATTTCGTTGAAGGCGTCGGCGGATGGATGGCTTTCCATCAACACGTAGTTGGGGATGGCGGCGTCGAGTTGACAGAAGGCGGCGATGTTGACGGGGCTGCCCATGAGGTGGGGGAAGATGCCGACGAAGGCGGCCTCGGCGATGGCGGCTATTTTCTTGCACTGGGTGAAGCCGCCGGCGAGGGAGAGGTCGGGGCGGATGAGGCTAACAATCTTGCGGTCGATGAGATCTTTGAACTGGTAGATGTTGTAGAAGCGTTCGCCGGTGGCCATGGGCAAGGGGACGGATTGGGCTATGTATTCCATCGGCTCCAGGCTTTCGGGGGCGAGCGGGTCTTCGTAGTAGAGGATGCGGAAGGGCAGCAGCTCGCGGGCGAGGATGGTGGCCTCTTCGGGGCGCAGGTTGCGGTGGATTTCGAGGCCGAGATCGATGTTGAAGCCGACGGCGTCGCGCACGGCTGCGACCATGGCGACGGCCTCGCCGATCACCTGGGAGGGCGTCTTACGCTCGAAGCCGGGCAGGAAGGGTGACATTCGGAGGGAGAGGTAGCCGGCTGAGACCTGCTGCTGGGCGCTGGCGGCACATTCGGCGACGGAAGCGCCGCCGACGTTGGCGAAGACCTTGATCTTGTCGCGCAGGCGGCCGCCAAGGAGCTGATGCACAGGCTGACCGACGGCCTGGCCGGCGATGTCCCAGAGAGCGATGTCGATGGCACTGAGGGCGGCGCTGAGGGCGGCGCCCATGAAGTGGGCATCGCGGCTGACGGTCTGGTAGTGGTGTTCAATTCGGGAGGCGTCCTTGCCGACGAAGTAGTCGCTGAGTTCGAGGACGGCGCGATGGACTACGCCATGGTGCGCCCAGAGGCCGGCCTCGCCGTTGCCGACGAGGCCCTGGTCGGTGTAGACGCGCACGAGTAGGAATCTGTCTACCAGGTAGGGTGTGATCTTCTCAATTTTCATACTGGGCTCCACCAATTGACAGCAGGCAATTGAAGGTGAAAGTTTGTGTCCTCATGCGTCAATGGGCTTCAACGCGGTAGAGGTGGCTGCGACCTGATTGGGCTGAGTTGTACAGGATGCGGTTGCCGTCGAGACTCCAGAGGCAGTGGGGGTGTGTGCCGCGATGGGAGTTGTGATCGCAGTGGGGGCCGAAGGCGGCGATATGGTCGACAGATTGTGATTTCAGATCGACGAGGATGACGCCTTCTCTGTCCCAGGTGGTGATTTTGCTGCCGTCGGGGCTGGCGATGGGATGGCCGCCCAAGGGGTGGTCGATTACGACTTCCTTGTTTTTGCCGTCGAAATCGATCATGTGGAGGCGGGGTTCGTCCTGCTGTCCCTCATCGGTGTGGGTGAGATAGCCCGAATAGAGCACCTTTGTGCCGTTGGCGGTCCAGCTGTGGTGGTGGCCGAAGAAGGTGAGCCAGCGGCGTTCGCTGCCGTCGCGGCTGACGATGTAGATGCTGCGACGGAAAGGGCTCCTCCAGGGTGAGAGGTCGTCGGGCGTGGCCTTGATCCACATGGCGACGAGCATGTGCTGGGCGTCAGGGGTCCACTTCGTATTGCCGACGGTCATCTGGTCGATGTGGAAGAGATCGTTGTTGGGCGTCATTTCATAGAGGGATTCGGTGGAGGCGATCAGTGTAAGAGCGGAGCCATCTTCAGCGTTCGAGTCGGACTCAGAAGGCATGGTGTAGACGCCCCTGGGCAGGTCGGTACGGATATCGTTGGTCGTCCAACTGAGGAGCTTGCCGTCGGGGCTGATCTGGCGGATGCCGCCCTTCATTTTGCGCAGGATCTTGCCGCCGTGCTGACCGAGTCGCGACCACTCGGCGTCCACGACGGAGACTTCCTCGGGTGCGGTGTAGAAGAAGACTTCACATTTGGTTGGGTGCCAGACGGGGAAGGCGCCGGTGTGGGTGTTATAGAAGGCGTTCTCGGCGAGGAGGCGCAACTCGTAGGTCTCCAGGTCCATCAGGTAGATCTGGCCGTTGCTGGTTGCAAAGGTATCACGGTGGACGTCAGTTACGTCGTTGGGGTTAGCGGCAGAGAAGACCATGTAACGACCGTCGGGCGACCAGGGTGAAATGTCGTAGTAGGTGTGGACATCGGACATAGGGCTGCTGGTCAGCTGCTCGATTGTGCGGCCGGTGTGCTGGTCCTCGTAGGTGCTGCGTTCGGGAAGGCATCTGAGATACGGGGTCATCGGATTGGTCCTCTGTTGGATCCAGGGGCGCCGCGGCTTGCAGGCAAAGCGATCAGCAGCGGGCTTGTAGTTGTTCTTTCTCGAGGGCGGCACGGGGCCACGCGCAGATTAGGCGGGGCGTTCTCGTTTTGGGAGAACGCCCCGCGGTTGGATATGGGTTGACCTTCACCGATTGCCTTCATTCAGGAATCCAGCACTGTTTTCGAGACCGAATGAGGCTTCTGACTGCCTAACTCTGGCTCTCCGGGTCGTCCCAGTAGAAGGTATGTACCTGCACCAAGCCTCCGTGTGAGGTTGGGTTGCTGAGCGGGTAGACATACTCGGGGTCGAGTCCTCGCAGGCCGTTGAGCACGATCAAGGGGTTGGGGATCTGGCCCAGGAAGCCGATCTGCGGCAGCTCTTCAGCCCAGACGTCAA
>JAPPKT010000588.1 GCA_028819675.1 Caldilineaceae bacterium
CCGCGATCTCCTATGAGATTATCCGCTTCAGCGCCAACCATGCCGAAAACCCGTTCATGCGGCTCCTGATTGCGCCGGGCCTGCTGCTCCAACGCATCACCACGCGCCCGCCCGATGATTCGATGGTCGAATGTGCGATTGCCGCTCTGCTCCCGGTGCTGGCTGCCGATGGCATCGAGGGCCTCCCGCCCGCGCAGCCAGGGCAGACTGACGAGGACGCGGCGAGCACACCCCGCACCTTCGGCGAAGCGGTTGCGGATTAGCCGACTGCAGTCACCCCGGCTATAGGCTGCTGGACTCTATTCTTAACTCAAAAAGGGCTTCTGTTCGCTGCGCGCGGCGGAGATTCGGCTATGACCAGGCGGAGCGGGTATCGCGCGGGTTCTGCTGGTTATACATCTCGGCGTGAATGAGGTCGGTGAGCAGGATCTGCTGGCGGGCGGCGTTATCCATGCGGCCCAGCTCGGCCAGATAGCGGGTCATGCTTCCCAGATCGCTCAGTTCAAGACCATGCAGGGTGCGGACAAAGGCGATTTGAAAGGGGTTGCCGGTCAACAGACGGGGGATGCGCAGGCTCTGCAGTACGTCCTCGGTCAGGTCGCTGTCGGGGTCGCCGGAGACCGCCGCGAACTCCACGGGCAGCCCGTGCGCTGCGAGCCGGTCCGATACATCATAGTTGGCGGAAGGCTTGGCGGCATTCCACATACTTTCCAGGTAGCGCAGGGTGGCGGTCGAGACGGGCGTGAACTCCTCATCCTGATAGGGTGAGGCAAATCCCTCTGCCGAGGTCGTGTCGCGCCAGAGCAGATGCTCCAGGTTGTATTCCTGAGCGAGCGTACGAACGAATGCCCGTCGCGCCATGTCGGCCTCACTGTCGTGCGCGGCCTGACCGCCATCCGGTTCTTGATCGGAGAGGGCGGGCGGGCTCTCGCCGACGGCAGCCTGAGCGCTCTCGCGAACATAGGAGGCCAGAAAATCTGCGATGGGGACGGACGACGCTTGCCGGCCGGTGAACAGGGCCGCCAGCCGTTCGAATCGGTCGGGTGCCGTCCATATGGCGCGCAGGCGTGCTTCGCCTTCCCTGTAGCCCGTGGCGACGGTTAAGGGCGTTCCGCTGGCGTCTACGTCCTGGAGGCCGCGCATGAAGGCCAGACAGCGTTGCCACATGTTCTGACTGAGATGGGGCTGGTAAAGGTGGGAGGTGATCGTATCCTCCGGCGGGAGGGGCGGCATGTTTTCGCCGACGGACCAGTCCTGCAGTGATTGGCAGGCCTGGTCGAGAGTCTGGTCCATCTGCTTCAGCATCTGTTCCAGGCGATCTTGGACGCGGCCCAAACCCCGCCACACGCTGTCCTGCAGACCGGCGTTCAGTTCAGAACAGGCGAGATTGACCCGTTCGCGCCGCAGCTTCTGCACGCGCTGCGCCCTCCTCCGATAGGAGGTGGTCGCGCCGATCATCAGCCCGATGAATGTGGCGGCGTTGGCTTCGTTGCCGATGAAGGCGACGACAGCGTCCAGAGACGCGCCGGTCATCAGTTGGGTGAGTACGGAGGGATCGTTTTGCACGGTGACGATATCGTCCGCACTACCGACCAACCCAGAGCCGAACAGGTAGAGCAGGGTCAGCAGAACGATACCGCTCAGCAGACCGAGCACCCGCGTCAGTGATCCGAACAGAGACGGCTTATCGGCGAGCGTGCGCCGATAGCGGTTGCGCCAGTCGCGCAGCGCAAGCTGTCGTTCAACGCGATTTGCATCGGCGGGAACGAAGGTAGCGGCGTCCCCTGCTGCCAGAGACGGCATGAGTCGTTCCTGTTCCAGCTCGAACAGCCACTGGTGGAGTTGGCGTCGCGCATGCATGAGACCTGACGGCTCGGCGCCGATCAGGTTGAGCAGGTGGGTACGCATCTGCCGCGCGACGGCCGGCAGAAAACGACTGTCGGAGGGGTTAACGGGGAGACCGTTTTCGTCCAGGGCGTCAAGTCCCCAGGCCGTGTCCAGCGCGCCTGCCCCGAAATCCCCTTCGGACTGGGCCAGTACACTCAGGAGTTGGTTGTCGAAGGCGGCCTGCCAGCGGACAGGATTGAGACCGCGCATCTTGCGCGCCGTAGCTGACGGCAGCACATAAGCCGGATGGACGGCAAGATCCTGGATCGTTTCGGGGTTCAGCTCACGGAAGAGGTCGGGCATCTGCTCGATGAGCCGGTTCAGTATCTGGTGCGAGGTTGCGCCCAAGTGCTGCAAGGAGGCCAGCGGTTCGAGGCGTTCGGCAGAACCGGGGCCAGGTGTGCCGGGGATGGGAGCACCGAGTGCGCTCGCCGGCTGGATCAGGACCTGCTCACGGACGAGCCGCTTGCCTTCATGCTGCTGCGCTGCCCGAAAGATATAGTCCAGCGGCACATGATCGGCCGCGGCGCCGAGCAGGCTGTAGGGGCGTTCGCTGGCGTTGCGCAGATCGATACCGACCTGTTCATCGATATAAGCGGCCCCATCGGCAGCGATGAGCGCCTGGAGGGTGTTGCCGACGAGAACGGAGAGCTCGTAGCTGTTGCGGGCCAGGCCTTGATTACTCTTTTCCCGATCCACCAGGTAGATGCGGTCAAAGAGCGGCCGTCCCAGCCACTCCTCCGGAAGTGCGCCCCGAGCCTTGGAACCTTTCAAGATGGAGGAGACGACCTGTTTGAGGTTGGCGCGACGCAGGCCGGCGAAGGCCTCCAGTTCGGCCAGTGCCGCGTAGCAGGAAGCGTCTTCGACAATGCGGCTGGCGTCGGTGGCGTAGCTGCCGGCGGCGAAGATGCCGACGACCTGGGCGATATGACGCTGGCCGAGATAGTTGAGTTGGTGCGCGATTGTCGGCCAGATCAGGGCCGACGTCAACGGTTCAAAGAGGGGTGCGATCACATAGAGCGTCGTCTGTACAAAGGGGTCGCCGGGAACAAGGGTATCGGCGCGGATGGGATCGATGATATTGGAGGCGACCAGATGGGCAATGTTGCCGCCGTCCTTGATCGCAGCGCGAAATGCGTGCCGCCGTGTTGGCGGTTGAGCCAGGGCTGCGGGCGATGCAGGGGTGTAATCTGCGCTGTCGGCAACACCGCCGGCATCAGCGTCTTTGCTTGATCTGCGGAAGGGCCAGGGCAGGCCCCTGCGAGAAGACTTAGCGGCTGCGTGCGGGGCGCCTGCGGCTGCGGCCGGATTGCGGGAGAACGACGTCGCTTGCCATTGCAGCGGGAGCAGCGCGTCTTCGGCCTCGGCCAGCAGCAGGCTGGCCCGCCGCTGGCTGGTAGCCCGCCGCCAGTGATTGGTGGTCTGCGGCAGTTCAGGGACGGCCGGGGGCGGGGAACGCATCAGACCGTTGAGCAGCCGTTCGAGATAGAAGGGCGGCAGACGATAGTCCTGCAGGGTGAACAGGTTGAGCGTGATCTCGTCCTGATGATCGAGTTGATCGGACGGCAGGAGAGCGGCAAAGCGGGTGATGCGCGTCAGGTCGGGGCCGTCGACGCCTGTAGCATTACGCTGCTCCTGGGCGGCATGCAGGCGCGGCGCCAGGTGGAGCATGGTCTGCAGGCCCCATCCACCAAGACATAGTATTGCGGCTCGGCTGCGGGTTGCGCCGGGAATCATTGGTAGTTGCTGGTTTTAGTTTCTGGTTCTTGGTTGCCGGGTTGCGTTCGGCGTCAAGTAACTTATTTTATAACAGATGGCCCGGGTTGGTACAGAGCTACCGATCTGCGGCAGGCATGGTTGTCAATCCAATGCTAGAAATCGTTTTGGGTGATTTCGGGCAGGTCGACCCAGGCGGGATGGAGATGAAACTCCTCGCGGGCG
>JAPPKT010000142.1 GCA_028819675.1 Caldilineaceae bacterium
GCGGTGGCGACTGAGCGGATGTTCTGGGCCTCCTGCAAGAGTACGCCCCAGCTGACTACTGGGCGACGCAGACCGAGGCCCAGGAAGCTGAGGGAGGTCTCGGCCAGGATCATGCCCGGGATGGAAAGTGTGAGCGAGGCGATGATGTGGCTAAAGAAGGAGGGGACCATGTGGCGCCAGATGGTGGTCAGCTCGCTGGCGCCGTCGAGGCGGGCGGCCATGACAAAGTCCTCGGTGCGGAGTGAGAGGAAGCGGCCGCGCACGACGCGGGCCAGGCCGGTCCAGCCGATGAAGGAAAGGATGATGGTGATGCCGAAGTAGATGCGCAAGGGCGGCCAGTCGGTGGGCAGGGCTGCGGCGAGCCCCATCCAGAGCGGGATGGTGGGGATGGAGCGGATGAATTCGATGACGCGCTGGATGAGATTGTCGGTTGTGCCTCCGTAGAAGCCGGAGATGCCGCCGAGGAGGATGCCGAGGAAGAAGCTGAGGAAGACGCCGAGAAGGCCGATCGACATAGAGACGCGCGTGCCGTAGATCATGCTGCTCAGGAGGTCGCGCCCCATGCGGTCGGCGCCGAGGAAGTAGACGGGCACCTCGGCATCGGTCGAGCCGACCAGGTGGAGGTCGGATTCCCACAGGCCCCACATTTTGTATGGTTCACCGCGAACAAAAAAGCCGATGTCGACGATCTGCTCTTCGTCGATCACGAAAGTCCGCTTGAGGGCTTCGGGATCGATTTCGACTTTATAGCCGTTGACATAGGGATCCCAACGCAGCCCCTGCTCGGTTTGGCGGAGAAAGTGCAGGCGCTGGGGAGGCGCCCAGGTGTAGTCGGCGCGGATTACTCCGGGGCTGGAGGGCGAGAGAAACTCAACGAAGATGGCGATGGCGTAGATGATGAGCGTAACGACTCCGCCAACCATTGCCATGCGATGTTTGCGGAACTTCCACCACATCAACTGCCACTGCGATGCGACGGAGACGCTGCTCTCTACTTCAACCTGCGCTGCTCCCGGGGAGACGGTGTCCTGGGGCAGCGTTTTGGCATCAGTTACGGCCATAGATAGTTCCTTCTTCCCTCACTCTACGCGAAAGCTCCCCGTCGCTACTCCATGCGGATGCGGGGGTCCAGCCAAGCAAGCAGGAGGTCGGACACCAGTGTGCCGATGACGGTCAGAATACTCAGAAGCATGATAAAGCTGGCCGCCAGGTACATGTCCTGCTGCAGGAGTGCGCGGATCAAGAGTGGGCCTGTAGTAGGCAGGCTCAGCACGATGGAGACGATGGCTGCGCCGGAGACAAGGGTGGGCAGCACCCAGCCGACGGTACTTACAAAAGGATTGAGGGCGATGCGCACGGGATATTTGAAGAGGAGTCTCCATTCCGGGAGGCCCTTAGCGCGGGCGGTCACGACATAGGGTTTGCGGAGCTCGTCGAGCAGGTTGGCGCGCATGATGCGAATGAGGCTGGCGGTGCCGGCAGTACCGATAATCACGACCGGTACCCACAGGTGGGCGAAGAGGTCTGCCACCCTTCCCCAAGTCCATGGCGCTTCCTGATATTCGGGTGAAAAGAGGCCGCCCACGCTCTGATTGAAGAATTTGAAGGCGATGTACATCAATATCAGAGCCAAGAGAAAATTGGGCGTGGCGAGGCCCAGGAATCCGATAAAGGTGGCGAAATAGTCGCCGATCGAATACTGTTTGACGGCAGAATAGATACCAATAGGGAATGCCACGACCCAGACGAACAGGAGGCTGGCGAGGGAGAGGACGAAGGTCAAAGCCAGGCGCCCCCATACCAATTCGGAGACCGGTTTGTTCCAGCCGAAGGAGTCGCCAAAATCGCCTCTGAATATGATCCCCTGCATCCATTTCAGGTACTGAACGTGAACGGGCTGACCGAGCCCGTACTGCTCTTCCAGTGCGGCCATGGCCGCCTGATCCATGTCTTCATCCTGCGCAGCCATGGCTGCCACCATGGTTGTGAGAAAGTCGCCGGGAGGCAACTGAATGATGACGAATGCGACGATTGAAATCGCGAGCAAGGTGGGGACCATGTAGAGCAATCGGCGCAGAAGGAATTGAAGCATGGAAAGGCCCTATCGATAGTGGTACGTCAGAAGAGGAGTGGGGAGCATTCACTCGCTCCCCACTCCTGACTGCTTACTATTCGCTACTCACCACTGATCCAATACTGCTCAGGCTGCGTCGGGGCCGGTGTCGGATACTGCCATGAACCCGGCATAGAGGTCGGCACGTTGTGGAAGTTGTTCTTGACGATGCCGTAACCCGGAGGGCTGGAAGAGGTGCCGATCACGTAGAACTGGTCCTTCGCAATCGCCAGGATTTCCCTCATCAGCTCGATCTGCTTAGCCTGATCTCCAGAGGAAAGAATCTGAGCATACAGATCCATCTGGTGCTTGACGATGTCCGGCGGTTCTTCCGGCTGCGTCATGGCGCCAGCGCCACTGGGATTGGTGCGCCAAGTCACCCAGGCCTGTGCGAAGGTGGACTCGCGGCTGAAGGGGAAGAAGTGACGCGGGTCGAGGAAGATCTGCGGGCCGGTGGCGGCGCCCCAGACGTGTACATCATGCTCGTTGGCATCTTTGCGCTGGTAGAGGAGCGTACGGTCGATGATGCTCAGCTGCGCGTTGATGCCGCAGTCCTGCCACTGGTTGACCGCCATTTCGGCGCGGTCATGGAAGCCAAAGGCCTCGGTGGCCTGCACGACGAAAGACAGCGGCTCACCGTCGGGGCCGAGGAAGTAGCCGTCTGCGTCCCGTTCGGTCATTCCAGCGTCTGCCAGGTACTGGTGGGCAAGATCCTGGTCAAACTCGGTATAGAGCGAATACCACTCTTCGTCGTAGAACTCTGCCATGTCCTTGGGAATGGCGCTCTGCATCGGTTCGCCCTGGCCGATGTAAAGTACATCGATGATCTCCTGGCGGTTGAGGCAGTGGGACATGGCGATACGGAAGTTCTTGTCGTTGAAGATTTCGCGCATGCGCTCATCTTTGTGGTTCAGGTTGAAGTGGAACCCGGTGGTATTGCCGATGCTGCGGGTCTCGAAGAACTCGTATTCTCCCGGTTCGCGATTGTCGGCGATAACGGCTTTGTTGTCATTGGTGTTGAAGTGCCGGCTCATCATGTCGATTTCGCCGTTGAGCACTTTCAGCAGGAGGACTTCGCGGTCTTCGAGGATGTCATAGACGACGCGGTCGATGTAGGGCAGCTGATTGCCTTCGGTATCGACTTTCCAGAAGTAGGGATTGCGCTCAAGGATCAACTGGGAGCCTTCGCCATAGGCCACAGAAACTTTCCAGGGCATGAGCGTGGGCAGGTCGGCATTGAACCAGCGCGAGTCGGAAGGTGTGCCAGGCACGCTGGCGCACTTCATCTGGTAGAGGTTGACCCAGTCGTTGGCGTTGTTCTCAGCGATCAGCTCATCCAGATTTTCGGTGTTGTAATCGACGTGGAACTGGGAGCAGTAGTGCTTGGGAACGCGGGTGAAGATGCTGCCGCTGGGGGTGGCCAGGTTCTGCAGGAAGAGACCGTTGGGGGCATCAAAGGTGATCTTAAGGGTGTGGTCGTCGACCGCCTCGAAGATTGCGTCGGCCTCACCGGCGCGCATCCAGCCAGGCGTCCCGCCGGGGCTCAGATCTTCATTGAGGATCTGGTCATTCCACCAGAAGGCGAGGTCGTGAGCGGTGAAGGGCTCGCCGTCGGACCACTTCATACCTTCTCTGAAAGTGAAGGTGTATTCGCTGGCGTCGGCACTGGCGGAGACACTTTCGGCCGCATTGGGGACAACGCCTTC
>JAPPKT010000340.1 GCA_028819675.1 Caldilineaceae bacterium
GGGCGGTGGGGCCGACCGGGTATTTGGGGGGATCGATTTCCCAGACGTGGACGTGTGTGTCTACTATCATAGGGTGCCTCTCAAGGTCTGCAATGGGGCTTGCGACTCGCCCCTGGTGTTTGGCAGGGCGGCTTTTGCTTTGGCATAATGCAGAGGCCGTCATCCCGTTTTCTGCCTTCACATATCTGTAAAGTTGTTGGCAGACAATAGGAGTGCTATGGGCTGCGAAGGCAAGCGAACAAGACGGATTACAGAATGGCGCACTGGGGTTGATTTTACTCGCGGCGACCATTGGAATCAAGTGCTTGGCGAGCGAACTACGTGAAGAGGAGGACGCGGGCAACGGGGCCTCTGTCCTGAGAGAAAGGACAAAGAACATGACAGCGGTACACAAACAGTTTGCCCTCGTTGTCCTTGTGCTGGCCCTAGTGCTGTCGGGCTGCAGCGCGATCTCCGGCGATGAAGCGCCCGCGGCGGGAGCGGGAGAAGAGGTGGCGCAGGCTACGGAGGCGCCGGAACCGACGGCGACAGCGGTGGAAGAGCCGACTGCCACGCCGGAACCGGAACCGACGGCGGTTGCGATCGGACCGCCGCCGGCTTTTCGTGAAGAGCTGGAGGCCACGGACCCGGCGACGGTGGTGCTGGGCGCGGGCACACCGCAGGTGGTGGAACTGTTCGCATTCTGGTGACCGGTCTGCGTACGCTTTGCGCCTGTGGTTCACAGGCTCGAAATCGATTACTGGGGACAGGTTGAGTTTCTCTATCTGGATATTGACGACCCTGCGGTGGCGCAGTACAAGCAGCAGTTTGGTTTTCGCTACCAGCCGCATCTGATCCTGCTGGACGGGGAGGGGAATGTGGTGCAGGAGTACGTGGGAGCGCAGCCGGAAGAGGATTTGCGCGTCGCGCTGGACAATTTGCTTGGGCAGTAGTCAAAAGGCAGTGGTCAGTGGTCAGTGGTCAGTTAACAGCAGATGATTGACAGGATATGAAAAAAGAGCTTGGTGAAGTGACGATTGGGCAGCTGCAGGAGGATATGGCTGCGGGGGCGCGGACGGCTGTCGATATTGCCGAGGGATATTTGACGGCTATCGAGGCGGTTGACGGTGCGTTGTGCTCGGTGATTGAGACGAACCCGGATGTGCTGGCGATCGCGGAGCAGATGGACCGCGAGCGGGCGGCGGGTCAGGTGCGGGGGCCGCTGCACGGGATCCCTATCTTGTTGAAGGACAACATTGATACGGATGACCGCATGCAGACAACGGCGGGTTCGCTGGCTCTGCTGGGGTCGCGGCCGGCGGGTGATGCGACGGTGGCGGCCGGGCTGCGGGAGGCGGGGGCGGTGATCCTCGGCAAGGCCAACCTGAGTGAATGGGCCAACTACCGCTCCTCAGAATCGACGAGCGGCTGGAGCGCGCGCGGGGGTCAGTGCCGCAACCCTTATGATCTGAGCCGCAATCCGGGCGGCTCCAGCTCGGGGTCGGGGGCGGCGGTGAGCGCGAATCTGGCGGCGGCGGCGCTGGGCACGGAGACTGACGGCTCGATCGTGAACCCGTCGGGTGCGTGCGGCATCGTGGGCATCAAGCCGACGGTGGGGCTGAGCAGCCGGGCCGGGGTGATCCCGATCTCGCATACGCAGGATACGGTGGGGCCGATGGCGCGTACGGTTGCTGACGCGGCGGCCGTTCTGGGCGCGCTGACAGTGGCGGACGAGCGCGATGCGGCGACGGCGGCTGAAGGCAGGAAGGTGCACGGCGACTACCGCCAGTTTCTGGACGCGGACGGCTTGCGGGGGGCGCGAATCGGCGTTGCCCGCAGAGGGGTGAGCGGATACGACGAGGCCACGGACGTGGTGTTCGAGGAGGCGATCCGGGCGGTCCGCGACGCGGGTGCGGAGGTGGTGGATCCGGCCGACATTCCTACGGTAGACGGCAAGAGAATGGGCGAATGCGAAAGGATCGTCATGCAGACGGAGTTCAAGCATGGCATTGCGGCGTATCTGGCGACGCGGGTTGTGGTGGATGCGGCGCTGGCGCAGCCGCGTTCGCTGGCCGATCTGATCGCGTTCAACGAGGCGCACGCGGAGCAGGAGCTGGCCCTTTTCGGGCAGGAGCAGTTCGAGCGGTCGCAGGAGAGCGGGCCGCTGGATGGGGAGGTGTACCTGGAGGCGCTGGCTGCGGGACAGCGGCTTGCGGGCGTTGGGGGGCTGGATGCGGTGCTGGACGAGCACGGCTTGGACGCGCTGATCGCGCCGACGGGCGGGCCGGCGTGGCCGCTGGACCCTGAGGAGGCGGGGGATGCGGTGCATGGCGGCAGTTCGCGTTTTGCGGCGATAGCGGGATATCCGCTGGTGACGGTGCCGGCGGGCTTCGCGGCGCAGGGGGCGGGAGCCGGCGCGGGGAGTGCATTGCCGATCGGTCTCACGTTTATGGGACGAGCATGGAGCGAGGCGACGTTGATTCGCCTGGCTTACGCGTTTGAGCGGATCACGCAGGTGCGGCGGGCGCCGGAACTGCGGGGATAGTGGTCAGTGGTCAGTCGCGAGAGGGTTCTTTTGATGTTGTTGGTTCTCAGGGGCGAGGAGAGAGGATGAGCCTGCAAACTGATCTCAAGTCGGAAAACGTGAGCCATCTGGCCGTCAGCGGATTCGCGCAGGTGGCTTTGGGCACTTCGGTTCGGGATACGCTGGCCAGGATGCGGGCGGACGGACGGGTCGTGTGCCTGGTGGTTGAGGAGGGCGCGGCGGCCGGCGCCGGCAGCGGGCGGGAAGAGGACTCGCGGCGAGCGCGGCTTGTGGGCATCTTTACGGAGCGGGATGTGATGCGCAAGGTGATCGACGTGCCGGGGATGCTGGAGCGGCCGGTGGACGAGGTGATGACCACGGACCCGATTACAGTCGGCCCGGATGCGTCGGCGGCTGATGCTTTGCGGCTGATGGAGAGGAATCATTTTCGTAATCTGCCGATTGTGGACGGAAGGGGCAGACTGTTGGGGATTATGACGCACCAGGCGATCATCGATTACCTGGCGGACCGTTATCCGGTCGAGGTGCTGAACCGGCCGATCGATCCGGAGCGGTTCCCGCGGAAGGCGGAGGGGGGATAGGGAACGGCGAGGAGAGAGTGGAGAGGAGTGAGGAGAGAGAAACTGCTGGACTACGGTGGTCAGTGGTCAGGATCGGTTGACTTTTGCCGAAGGCCGCTCAGAATTCAACGAGAACTGAAAGCCTGCAGGCCTGTCGGGGATGGTTCCGGCTTGAATGTTGTGAACAACAAAACCAATCGATCCGCGAATTTACGCGAAGGGTCGCGAAGAAAACCTCTCCTTCCGCGAAGGCACGCGAAGCGGCGCGAAGAACACCAAAGGCTACTGGGATTTTCCTTGCGTGAATGCGCGGGTCAGCCGCACTTTGCTAGCGCATATCGCTGTTGTGACAAACGTCAACGGGTTCCAGTTAGTGGTGAATTGCTTAGTGGGAAGTTGGTAATTTTGTTAGGGGAAAATACATACCGCGATTTTTCCAGGCCACCCGTCAGAAGTGTGAAGTCCAATTGGGGGGATCAAGGGCACCCACAAGGGGTGCCCCTACGGGGGCGCTTGGGGGGGAGCCCGGTCGCCGCGGGTGGCCAAGGTCGTATTACCGCACACTCGCTGCGGCGCGAGGTTTAAGGGGGGGCGTTGGGGGGGGGGGGGCCCCCCCCCAAGGGGGGGGGGCCCGGGGGGGCCCCCCCCCAAAGGGGGGGGTGGGGTTTTTTTTGGGGTGGGGGGAGGGGAAAATGGGGGGGGGGGGGGGGAGGCGGTTTGGGGGGGGGG
>JAPPKT010000580.1 GCA_028819675.1 Caldilineaceae bacterium
AATGCGGGCCATCGGTCAGCGCTGTGATGGCCTGGTTGCGTCGGGCGCGGTCGATACATTCCTGCACCCCATACAGAACGCCCCGCCCATCGCCGCCGGTGATACGCAAGTCGGCGCCTTCGTTCACCGCGATGCGAAAATGCTCCGGCTTCAAGTCGGTCCCGGCGATGTCCAGCCAGGCCGTGACATTCCCTTGATCGGAATGAGTTCCGATGGTTGGCCTTATACCACCCAGCTTTTCGATCCAGCGTGCCAACTCGTCGCCGGCGGTCCGAACGCGTGGACTGGCATCGCGCGGGATTCTGATCGCATCGATTACTGGCATCTGCATGTCTGTGTCTACCTCCTACGATTCTCGCTTCAACTCAAGTGGTCAACCGGTAGGGTTGCATTAAGTGGCTGCGTACGCCCACATCGATGCGCTCAAACTCACCCCCAGGGGAGTTGTACCAAAAGCATTCTAGACTATAATACCTCCCTGTGATTGAGAGATTGCAGCAGAATTCGGCAGAGCAAAAGCCTGCCGGGCCGACTTACACCGGATTTCTGATTGAGGTCAACTGAGGAAATAGTATGACGCAGGAAGACTATAGCCTTACCGCAGAGCAGATCCAGCTTTTTGAAGTTTTCGGGTTCCTGGTCCGGAGAAATCTGTTCAGTCCCGAGGAGATGAATAAGATAAACGAAGAGTTCGATCGTCGCCTTGCATCCATTCTGGAGGAAACCGATCCTGAAGAGAAACCTATTTTCAACAACTGGGGTAACCGGACCCCGGAAACCCCCTTTATTGCCAGCTTGCTTGAGGACCCGCGTATTTATCTGCCCGCGGAACAACTGATAGATGAAGATTCCGTTCCCGTCCATTCTAACGCCAACAGCTATGAGAATAATACCGAATGGCATCCGGATTGGAGCGATCCTCATCTATTGGCAATCAAGAACGTCATGTATCTGCAGCCGACAACCGCTGACCGCGGCGCATTGCGTGTCATTCCCGGGTCGCACAAAAATCCATTACATGAAGAACTTCATAGCATTGGATTGCGCAGTACGTTTGGCCCCAAAAAGGCCCGGTTTTTTGAAGAGTCTGGTCTGAGCGGTGAAGATATTCCCTGCTATGTATTCAGTTCGAATCCGGGTGATGTCATTATCTTCAACCAGTTGACCTGGCATGCTGCCTTTGGCGGCTATAGAGACCGCCGCACCTGCACCTTTAACTTTTATGGCACCCCAAGGACACCCGAAGCGGTAGAGTCGATGCGCAAAGTGGTGGAATACATTCCTGAACTCAAGAAGAACTTGGGAACGGTGGGGTTGCAATATCATCCCTGGTGGCTGGAAAATCCCGAAAATAACCCCAGGCGTGCGCGCTGGATTAGTTGGTTGGAGGAATGGGGTTTCGTGGAAGCTTACAATAACTAGGGCTCGTTGACATTTCAACCAGCCATCCCAACCGTAGGGGCACCCCTTGTGGGTGCCCTCTCCCGCCAGCCCGTAGGGGCTCCCCTTGTGGGTGCCCTGGTTGTTGCCTCCCTTGTGTGCCCTTCGTGTCCCTTTGTGGCCCTCCTTGGAACAAAGAAAGCTGTTCTTCGCGCCCCTGCGCGTGCTGAGAACTGCCTCTGAACCTTCACAAGGGTCTAGCCATCCAGGTACTCGAGCACCCCATCCCAATCACAATACGTGCCGCCGACCATCTTTTGGGGCTCCGGGCGCGGTATGTGCATGTCCGAACCACCGGTCTTGACCAGTCCGAGGCGATCTGATATCCGTACATAGTCGTCCTCTTGGGCCTCGGTGTGCGCGGGATGGAACACCTCGACACCGTCGAGTCCTTCGTCAGCCAGGGCAGCGATATTCTCTTCGTCGAACGTGAAAACGACGCCCGTGTCGTGGCCGGGATGAGCTACCACGGCAATGCCGCCGGCCTCGTGAATAGCCGGAATTACCTCCGGTATCGGTGGGTGGAGAACCCGGACGCCGGACTCCTCCCGCAAGGCCATGAACTCTTTTTGATTCGACACAACGCCTTTTTTCAGCAGCAGCCTATATAATGCTGTCGACTCGGAATGTTCCTGAGCCTTCACCTCGGCGTCGTATTCAGCGATGGTCACCTTTGTGCCTTTCCCCTGCAAATATTCCAGCAAGGCGACACTGTACCTTCTTCTCACCGACCAGATTTCATCGGCCAGAAAACCTTCCAGAGAAGGAAGCGGACCATCGCGGAAAAAGCCCAAAACGTGGGCCGGTATCCCGCGCCACGAACTTGTGATCTCGATGCCGGGCAAAAAGGTCACGTCGTAAGTGGTCGAGAGTCGTTGGCCTTCCGCAATGCTATCGATGGTGTCGTGGTCGCTGAAGGTCACGGCCGTCAGTCCGCGCGCCATGGCAATGCTGAAGACCTCCTCCGGGTCAAACGATGCGTCGGAGGACGCATGAGTATGGACGTGCAGATCTGCTCTTCTCACGAGGTTTATCTCCTTACCTGCTGTGATTCTACTGGAATTGTGTTGAGCCCGTCGATGACAGAGAGTTCGCTGAGAGGTTGCCTGCCTCCACCTGGGCTCGGATACGACTTGGGGGCACGCTCCTTGTAGGAAATCCTTTCGTTTCGGTGCGCAGTCGTAGCCGATGTGCGGGTCCAGGTAACCTTACAAAAGATCAGCGAGCAAATGAGCGAGACTATTGCTGTCGAAGGGGATCGAAGACATCACGCAGCGCGTCGCCAATGAAGTTGAAGCCAAGCACACAGAGGATCACGGCAAGGCCCGGCGGTATCCAGAGCCAGGGACGGATCTGCAGAACGACCAGGTTATTGGCCTGAAAGATCAGGTTTCCCCAGCTTGGCGTCGGAGGCTGCACACCCAGGCCGACAAAGCTGAGGCTGGCTTCGAGCAGGATGAAGCCGCCGATGCTGGTCACCATGCTGACCAGGATGATGCCGGACAGGTTCGGCAGGATGTGCCGGAAGATAATGCGACGGTTGTCTACCCCGATGGATCGGGCAGCCAGGATGTAGTCCTCTTCCCGCACTGTCAAGATCTGGCCTCGAATCAAGCGGCACACACCGTGCCAATTCAGGAGTGCAATGGCAATAAACAGATTGACCAGGCTGGGTCCCAGCAAGGATACCATGATCAGGAGCATCATGAAATCGGGAAATACCTGCATCACCTCGACGAGCCGCTGGATCACGTTATCCACCCAGCCGCCGAAGAAGCCCGATATGGCGCCCATGATCGTGCCGATGACCGTCTGCAGCATCACCCCCAGCGCACCGACCAGCAGGGAAATGCGCCCGCCATAGACGACGCGGGACCACATGTCTCTGCCGATCGCGTCCGTACCCAGCCAGTGTTCGCTGCTCGGCGGTTTGACCAGGTTGTACGCGTCGGTTGCGGAAGGCTCATAGCTCGTGACCAGAGGCGCAGCCAGCGTGATGACCAACAGCGCGCCGATCATGATCGCGCCGAGGACGCCGAAACGATTGCGCAGATAGTCCTTCCAGGCGCGAGACTGAAACAGGCCCTGTCGGCGCGTCAACGCGACGTCGTCGCTGGCAGAGGGTTGCTCGCGCTGTGAGGAAGGTCGTTCCAATATCTCTGTGCGCTTGGTCATAATGGTGAGCCCCAGTCCACGCCGAGTATCTCACGCCGCTGTGCAGCGTTGTCCAGGTCAGAAATGAGGCCTGCGCCCGTCATCCTGAACGCAGCGAAGGATCTCATCGGTGTCCTCAAGAGATCTGCAGCTCAGTTATAGGCGATACGAGGATCGACAAACGCGTAGGCGATGTCGGCGATCAAATTTGC
>JAPPKT010000626.1 GCA_028819675.1 Caldilineaceae bacterium
TAGAGATTCTCTGAGATATAGGAGGGTGTTTCTGTTGTGTTCTGCCTCTTCCAGTTTTTGTTTTTCGATTTCTTCCGTCTCTTCCAGTTCTTTCCTGTCGCTTTCCTCTACCTCTTCCGGTTCTTGCTTGCCGTCTTCGTCCCGGGCGAGTTCTTCAGCTTTGCGCATCAGCTGATTGATAATGCTGAGTTGCTCTTGGAGGCGTTCCTGGGGCTTGACTTCGTCGTGGATGCGACGGTTGAGTTTGGAGCGGGTCCGGACGCCGGCAGGGAGTTCGGTGATGGACTGACCGGTCAGGGGGTCGAAAGGGGCGACGTCGGCGCGGGCGAGAGTGGAGAGGGTGTTTTCGACATCCTCTTGCAGGTCCTCCAACAGTCCGGTGATCTCGGAAAGATCGGACTGCCGGGGGTCATATTCGGTCAGTTCATCATCTAATTCATTCAGAAAGTGTTGTGTGAAATCGATGGTGTGGTAGCCGAAGCGGCGGCGCCCTTTGTCGTTGAGGAAGATTTCGGAGGGTTGGTCGGGCTTGAGGGATTCTTTGACTTCAGCGAAGTCCTGTTCGACGAGGGACTCAGCGCGATACTGGTCCTGTCTGCCGTTCATTTCGTCGGCGGCTTCGAGGACGTCGAGGTTGTTTCGCACGCCGAGGAATTCGGCGGCAGCGGCCTGGATTTCTTCGGCGCGGATTAGATCCATCTCCTGGTCGGACTGGCGATAGAGTTCGAGGATGATTTTGACGCCGCGGCAGATGGCGGCGTAGCGGGCGGGGCTGAGGGTGCCGTCCAAGACCTGTTTCAGGCCGGTTTCGAGGATGTCGTGAAGGTATTTGAGTCGTTCGGGGATGCGTTTGTCGAGGCGGACGGCGGTGGCGGAGTTTTTGCCGCCGAGGGAGCGCCATTGGTGGGCCTGGTCGGCGGGGGGTCCGTGGGCGATGCAGAGGCCGTTGTACTGTTTGAGCGCTAGTCCTCGGCAGGGGCTGCCGTCTTTTCTGATGCCTTTGCAAAGTTTTTTCGACATTGAAAGTATCTCCATTGATACGAGTTGCACTCTTCGTCCGGCCGGGGGGCCGGCGAGGGCGGTGAATTGGTTGAGCGCACCGGGATGGTTCGGCGGTGCGAAGAGTCTATTATAACACGGGAATCGGGCGTTTTTGGAGGAATTTTTGCGAGTTTTGAATCAGGCTTTGCGGGATTTGGATGGATTTTCGGGATGGCAGGCGAACACCAGTTTTTAGTAGTCAGCTTTTAGTTTTTAGTGGACCGCTACGTTTTCGGAAGGGCGCATTTCTTGTTTTCTGAATCAGGATTTGCGGGGATTGGATGGAATTTCGGGATGGTAGGCGGTGGTTAGACGGCGAAGAGATTGCAGGAGGGCAGGGTAGGGGCAGGTGATGGGGGAGAGGGCAGGCACGAGGCCTGCCCCTACGGTTGAGTTGGGGGGATGACAGGGTTTCAGAGCGGGCACTTTTCACACGCATTCTTGAACAGGATGGGGCATTTCTGCTGTCGTGGGGGTGGGGTAAAGTATAGGCCGATCTGACCAGAGTAAGTTTGCATTTTTTGGGACATGTTCGTATGATCCTGTTCAGCGAGTTTCAACCTGAAATGACGCTAATCGAGTAGCCCCAAACCCCGCGAGCCAGCAAGAAGACAGGGAAAGCGTACTATGCAACTGGGATTCAGCACTTGGGGCATGCCGACCGTGCCGATCGACGCCATCATTCGGCATCTCTCCGGACTTGGTTTCGACGGCGTCGAGCTCACCGTTCTCTCCCATCACACAACCGCATTGGAAAGGCTGGACAAGGCTGAGCGCGGCCGCATCCTGAAGCTGCTGCAGGAGCATGGACTGCAGCTGCCGGCGATTGCCGGGCACGTCAGCCTGATGGATGAGGACAGCGCCAGCCATAGCGCCAATCTGGAACGGCTCAAGGAGACGATGGACCTGGCGCTGGACTGGGCGTATGGGGACGGGCCGCCGGTCATAGACACGACGGCCGGGGGTGCGCCGGAAGATTGGGACAGCAAGCTGGGCATGTTGGTTGAGCGGATTCAGGAGGCGGCGGAATACGGAGAGAAGACAGGGGTGACAGTAGCAATCGAGCCGCACGTGGGGTCGATTATCGACACGCCGGACCGGATGCTCGAGGTGATCAGGCAGGTCGATTCTCCCGCGGTTGCCGTCAACTTCGACATCAGCCATTTCAATGTCATGGGGATCGGCATCGAGGAGTCGGTGGCGAAGATGGCCCCGCACGCCCGGCATACGCATGTCAAGGATGAACGCGGTACCGTGCCGGACTTTGAGTTTCTGGTGCCGGGTGAAGGCGAATTCGATTACGTAACCTATCTGAAGGCGATGCAGCGGCACGGCTACACAGGCTACATCACGGCCGAAATCAGCAACATGGTGCAACGCCGGACCCCGTATTATCCCCTGGCGGTGGCGACCGAGACCTACAACACTTTGGCACAGGCATTTGTCGACGCCGGTATTGAACGAAACTGAACGAGAGTTATGAAGCTGAAGCAGCCGGGTCAGCGGTATGCTGAGGCGGAGGCCGGCATGAGCCGTAACCGAAAGCCTGGCCCGACGAGCAGCTGATCTGAGGCTGGCATTGACGCCTCTTTACATCGTAAAAACCGAATAAGGAGACCAACGTGTCTGATGAAGTAAGTTTCGACCTGAGCGGCAAAGTCATGATTGTCACCGGCGCGGGCAAGGGGATCGGCAAGTCGATTGCCGAAGCGGCGGCCCGTTACGGCGCGACGCTGGCACTGGGAAGCCGTACGGTCAGTGAGAGTGAAGAGACTGCCCAGATGTGCCGTGATCTTGGGGTAAAGGCTGAGGCATGGCATCTGGACGTGACGGATTTGGAGAGCATCGACCGTTTCGTTTCGCAGACCTGGGACGCATTCGGCCGCATCGATTCGGTTGTCAATAACGCGGGGTATAACAGCCCCAAGCCTGCGCTGGAGTATACGGAAGAGGAGTTTGACTACATCTCGGACGTCAATTTCAAGGGCGCCTTCTTCATGTCGACGGCGTGCGCGCGGCGCATGATCGATGCCGGGATCGAGGGCAGCGTTATCGCGATCAGCTCCCAGGTAGGTGTTGTGGGCGGGCCGTTGCGTTCGATTTACGCTTCGGCCAAGGGCGCGGTAGGGCAGATGACGCGCTCGCTGGCGGTGGAATGGGCGCCGCACAAAATTACGGTCAACGCGGTGGCTCCGACATTTACGCGCACGCCGTTGCTGGAACAAGCGATCAAGAACCCCGATTTTGCGAAGAATCTTGAGAAGATTCCGATGGGTCGCATTGCGGAGCCGCACGAAATTGCGGGGGCTATCATCTACATGGCGTCGGATGCCGCCCGGATGGTGACAGGGCAGGTGCTGGTGGTTGACGGCGGATATACTTCTGTTTGATGGCTGATGGGCGTATTGGATGAGATTCAGCGTATTGGGTATTGCGTGGTAGCGGGCGGGACTGGCACGATACCAGTGGGAACCTCGTGCAAGAGGTTTTAGAGTCGTTTGCCTCTGTCTGAGTAGAAGTTTTGTAGGCCCAACATTTGTCAATCCGCGAGGGGCACAGCGTGGCATAAGGCTCCCACGAGGGCACGCACAAGGGTGCCCCTACGGGGGATTGATGGAGATGGCGGGACGTGGCCTGGCTAAACACCTTCAATTAGGCACCCGTTACAGATATTGGCACCAGGTGAATTAGGCATGTTGTAGGAGAGGGGGCGTTGGGGGGGGGGGGGCCCCCCCCCAAGG
>JAPPKT010000644.1 GCA_028819675.1 Caldilineaceae bacterium
CGGTCAAATGCCTCCAATTTTTCTCTGAACCAGACATGCTGTTCCGGCCACTGTGACCGGTTGGTCGGGTCGGCATTGTACTTACGCAGCATCACCTGCCCCTGCTTGTGCTCCGGCAGTTCGCGCCACTCCAGTGCGTCACCGATCTCCGCGCCTATCTCCCCGCGTTGCTGGTAGAGTGTGTTGTAGGAAACCTCAGCATCACCCTCTCGAATCACCAACTGAACGCCGATTCCCCCTTCTCGCATATTGTTAAATGCAGTCATTCGCAGGCGCCAGTGCCCTACGTCAAAATTCATCCAATTTTGTGAGCGCGGTGTACCGGGACGGATGAAACTTCCACTGTCTTCCAAATGCTTCCGCAGTGACTGCCAGTACTCCATCTGCAGTTCGTTTTCGACGAGCTGATATTCCAGTTGCAGTTCATTTTCAACCTGCTGCAGTTGATCCTCCAACGACGTCTCGTCGGTCTCTGGTGCAGGAGAAGGAATCGGGGCGGGCGAAGGGGTTGGGGAAGGAGTCGGCGTGCCGCTGAAACTGCTATGAACTGATTTGGCTGAACCTTCTTCCCAACCGGCTGGTTTGCTGACCAGATAAAACTTTGGAGCCAGAGGCGAGTCGCCGATGCGCCATAATTCTACTTCCAAGCCGAAAAACTGAATATTGTCATTTGTTATCTCGTTCAACCAGTTGAGTGTATTTTGATCTTCCTGGGTAAACTCAGCAGCCACCCAAACCATCGTAACCGCCTTCAACTCCGCTGCGTACGTAAGCAGCTGCCCTAAGTGACTCTGGTCGGTATGCTCAAGTTGATTTTCGATCACTACGTATCCGCCACTGCCGCGTGACCGGCAGATTACCCCTCGCGGGTAAGGAGAGACCCACCCCTCCATGTCTTCCAACTCAAGGTCCAGATTGATCGCTTCCCCGAGAAGCGCCAAACTGTCGCCGCGCGCAAGCCATGTAGCGAAGTCGCTGTCTTCGCTCACCCATACAGTTCGAAGTTCCACTTGTTCCAGGCGGCCAAAGTCAAACTGAATCATTCTAGCATTTCCTCCTATTACGAAATCCGTGTAATCTCCACCAAGTGTAAGCCATGCCCGGAACGATTAATCCCAAAGGATCTTTGCTGTGTATTAGATGCATCGAGGGGGTTTGCCTGATCCGAAAGCGTAGGACTCCACATCATAGTTTTACACGAAATGAATGTTTAGTGCAAGCGAGGATTTTGTTAATTTGACAGTGCTTTATCGCACCCTTATCATAGACGCAAGGGTTCGACTGTTTCACAGACAACAGTGCGAAACTCGAAGCTCAATTGCCTTGCGGGCGTAGTTCAGTGGTAGAACGTCAGCTTCCCAAGCTGAATGTCGACGGTTCGAGTCCGTTCGCCCGCTCTTTTCTTCTCTTTCCGAGTTCCCCAGGGTAGAGGCCAGGTATCGACTACCCTCCTTGGACGCAAAACTGCCGTTGCCTCTAATCTCTCATCAGTTTCAACTCCCAAATAAGTCCTCTTCGGCTACACGCAACCGCAGGTCACCCTGACCGGTCAAGATCCAGAGTTGCCCAGGGGCATACTCAAAGACGTAGGGATAGGAAATCCAGGCGTCTTTCTCACGGGCAATTACCCGGGGCGCCGACCAGCTGGCGCCTTCATCTTCAGAGACCGAGACGGACAACTCCTCACGGTGCCAGCTCGCCTCGTCTTCCGACAGTTGTCCACTGCGGCGAGGGAAGCTGTCAGTCCCCTCAGGATAGAGGCGGTTCCAGACAAGGAGAAGACGGCCGCTCCGTAGTCGGGTCAGATAGCCCGGTGACGTGCTCGCCTCGATCGAGCTCGGCCGAATCGTACGCCAGGATAGACCGTCATCATTGGATATCGCTTCCCAGAATCGATCCCAGTTCGTGCGAATCAGCATCCACAGTGTGCCGTCACGCCTCTGGACGAAGGTTGGCTCGAACGCGCCGTCATGATGACCGTGACCGCCCAGGTCAATAAAGTTGCTGCCGCGCCAGCTCTTCCCGCCATCCCCTGACGAGTAGACCCGGATTACATTCCTCCCCGGGTGGCGAAGATAGAACTGGTTCGTTACAACAATTCTGCCGCTGACGGTTTCTATCATGTTGATGGGAGGATGACCACACACTCCGTGGAAAAGACGCTGACGATCAACCCAAGTAGCGCCGCCGTCGAGGCTGCGGATTGCCCAAAGATCACCGCGGGCGTCTGCCCCCGGTTCACCGCTCTCATCGTCCCAATTCAGTACCCTCTCGTCCATCCACACGAAGACCAGGACCCCGTCTCGAGTCGCCAGCAATTGACCTGAGTTTCTTGGAATGCCTGGCCCTTCGGGAGGCAAGTCAGGGCCGTCGGCGCGGAAAATCGGACGCGGCGCTTGCCAGGTGGCCCCATCATCTGTGCTGACAATGGTAGCGTTGCCGGCAACAGCCATGAGTCTGCCGTCGGACAACCTCACAAAAGGTCGCCTCGCCTCCATCTCCAGGTCCTCACAAACGGGGTCAATCCAACGAGCAGTTGGGGCGCCTTCTCTGTTCGAATCGCTCATAGTTCGGTCCTCCCGCCAATCCCTTCCTGGGAGCTCAATTGATGACTTTCTTTCGGCGGTGTTGCTTAGGCATGATTACACGAACCATAGCACGGCGGTCGATCGCCGTCAACCCATTTTCAGACAACGGTGCAAGAGGCAGCCCCCCCTCAGTGCCCTTTCCAAGGCACTCGCAGGTTTGACTCAGTATAGGCAAGACAGTATCCTGATAACCGTCTCCGCTCGACAATTGCGGTTCAGCCTGCGCAAGGCCGTCGATCAACTATGCGAAGATGGACAGTTGAGGAGAGCAGACTCTGGAAGGTTGGGTGCCAGCGAATTGCGACCACAGTTTCCCCCGTTTCCCGGTTCCGCCCGTTTGCAATCACTGCTGTAATGCAACATCGTCCAGCGTAGAAGTACCATAGGCGCCGTGCCTTCAAATACTCAGTCTTCATGACTGCCGACATGATAATTCTTGTCGTCATTCTTGTGGTGGCGACCTACCTCTATCTTACTGACTGGCTGGCAACGGAGACGACTTCCGCTCTTGCTATCGCGTCGCTTGCGCTGACGGGTGTCTTGGAGCCTGGCGAGGCCTTGTCCGGCTTCGCCAGCACCGCCACGCTAACGGTGGGAGCAATGTTTGTAATCAGCGGCGGTTTGCTCCGCACAGGGGCACTGGAAATCGTTACCATAGGGCTGGCGCGATTCTCAGGAGGTAGCCCCAGGAGGCTGCTGATCCTGCTTGGCGGCGTCATTCCTCTGGCCAGTGCCATCATGAACAACACCCCAGTCGTCGTCATGATGGCGCCGGTCGTACTTTCCTTGAGCCAGCGTTTCCGGATTCAACCATCCAAGCTGCTCATCCCCCTGAGCTATTTTGCCGTATTGGGCGGTACCATCACTCTGCTTGGAACTAGCACCAACATCCTCGTCGACGACCTCTACCGGGCCGCCGGAGGACCAGGTTTCAACCTGTTGACCTTCACCCCGCTCGGCCTGATCTTTACAGTTGCAGGCGGTATCTTCGTCGTCTTTACAAGCCAGAAGCTGCTGCCTGACAGGTCCCCAGCCGGCAGCCTCGGAGAAGGCCGCCACCAGAGCACTCCTTTCGTCGCCGAGCTGATAGTCGAAAAGACGAGCCCCTTGCTCGGCCAAAACGTTGGTGAACTGTTCAGCGAGGCCGCCGGGGTCCGATTCTCGCGGCGCCGTTCAGAACGCC
>JAPPKT010000344.1 GCA_028819675.1 Caldilineaceae bacterium
GGGCGAAGAATCCGGGCGCCCGGACTTCGTGCAGAAGCCTGGCTTCGGCAAGGGAACTGTGGTTGAAACTATCAACGAGGGAGAGGTTGAGCTGGTGCCGTGCCATACGGTGCTCCTGTGAGTTGGAGCACGCTTGACTTGGCCAGGCGAATGGTCTACTGTCACGGCTATCGCTAGTGTTACGCGCTGGCTTCGTCAGCGTGCAAAGGGCCGCCCGGATTCCCCCCGGACGGCCCTTTCTGCGTCCGGCGGACGGCTCATGGCAGCGCGGGCACTGTATCGCTCCCACCCGACATTTGCAAACTGCCCCACCCTTCCAATAGCCAACGCCCGCGCCAATCCTCACGACGACACAACCAGCCTTCACAATACGCCATTCTATAAATCTATATAATCGTATAAACTGAAATAATGTTTTCCTTTTTCCTTCATAGTCGTTTTAACGTATCACCTTATGCCAGTGAAACCATGCAGCATTAGAAGCCGAACTATCTGGCAGAGCCCGAATCAATGGGCCGAACACGTTCCATCTTTGACAATCTTCATTCACTTATTTACGATTCTAAGGTGACCTATATCAGCGTTTCGACGTAATAACGGAAACACGTCCATGATTGCAGGACTGTTGAATCAAAAAGGCGGGGTGGGGAAGACGACGCTCGCCCTGCACTTGGCCGCGGCGCTCGCGGAGGGCAATCGCCGAGTGCTGCTCATCGACGCCGATCCGCAAGGCAGCGCCCTCGACTGGGAAGCTGCCCGAGAGACAGCGGCGCCTTTCACTGTCGTCGGCAAGCCCAAGGCGTCCCTACACCGAGATATCACCTCACTTGCCGGCCACTACCACGATGTCGTGATTGACGGACCGCCTAGGGTGGACGATATCACCCGGTCCGTTCTCCTCGCGTGCGAGCTCGTGGTGATCCCCGTACAGCCCTCGCCTTACGACATATGGGCGGCCCAGGACACCGTGAAACTCGTCCGGGAAGCCAGCGTGTATAAGGACAATCTGAAAGCTGCTTTTGCGATTAACCGTAAGATCGTTAATACGGCTATAGGTCGGGACGTCCGAGAGGCCCTGGCTCAGTACGAGCTGCACGTCCTGGAGGCAACTGTGTCGCAACGCGTCGCCTTCGCCGAAAGCGCCGGCCAAGGTCTGACCGTCCTGGAGACGGCGCCCGGCAGCCAGGCCGCCTCGGAGATTCGTGCGCTCACCCATGACATTTCAAGACTCGCGGAGACCCAAGCCCCATGAAGAAAGTCAGCATCACCGGCAAGCCGGACCGCAGCCACAAGGCAACCCCGGAAGCCGCCGCCGAAGCGTGGGTGGCCGAGCGCCAGGCCGACGGCAACGAACCGACAAAGCGCCTCACCATCGACGTGCCCTTCAGCCTGCACCGCCGAATGAAGGCCCAGTGCGCCCTCGACGGCGTCAACATGGCCGATGTCGTACGCGAGCTTCTCGACGAGCGCTTCGGGGCCGCGGCGCAGAACTGAACCAGGCGCTTCAAGAAACCCGCATGAACCGCAGAGAGTTCTGCACCGTCATTGAGGCAGCCGCCGGCCTGCCCGAAGTCAGGTTCTGATTCGCAAGGTCTGCGGAAGACACTGCTTGCTGCCTCGGGAGATTGCGCGATGACCGAGATTATCTTTCGAAATCACCGAAGATGAAGTGGACGGAGGATATTCAGCCAGCGCACTGTGTTACGGCATCCATACCCAAGGAGGATCGCTGGAAGAAATCCGCCATAACGTCAAGGAAGCTGTTGACTGCTACTTCGACGAAGCTGAAGCGATTGCCAACATCAAGGTTGCCGCCCAGGAATACCTGGATGCCGTCGAGCACCTCCTCGATGGCGGCAAGGTCCGGGAGATCGAGGTGGCTGTCTAGCCATGCCAAAGATCCCAGGCATCAACCACCCACATGCAGTGCGAGCGTTGGAAAAGGCCGGCTTTCGCGTGCTGCGCCAAGGGAAGCATGTCGTGATGACCGACGGCCAACGGCGTTCGCGTTTTTACGATCCCCAAGCACAACCCCGTCAACGCGATCACCATGAGAGTGAGCGTCCGGGCAGCGGGAAGGAGGAGCTGTCATGAGATACGTAGGCGTTGCCGCCGCCATGACTGTGATATTGATACTTGCGGCTGGGGCGGAGAGTGACGAGATATCCGAAATCAAGGAGCGCCTGGCCATCGTTGAGGACCGCCTCGACCGCCTCGAAGCATACCGTGCTGTGGACAAATACGTGTGCACGGATGAGTACGAGCAAGCCGTCAGCTATGCGACAAGGGACGTCAAGCCCGCCGCTGTGCCGGATTTATGGGATGGCACACCGTTTATCGTCGATATTTCATCCACGTTCCCGAATTCGTACGCATTACTTGACGTGGTAGCGGACGAAGCGGAGCGCATCCGTGAGTTTCTGGGCTATGAGATTTTCGTAGCTGGTGCAGTATTGCCACTTCCAGATATTGAAAAATCGGCCCTCAGGGCACCTTCACGCCACAACCTCATCCCGCCCGCCCAGCACATTGAGATTCGCTGTTGTTACGGCGAAGGCATCAGCAGTGCCGGAACGGCGTTCCCCTGGCTACGGATGATCCTGCTTGAGAATGACGGCTTCCAGTCACGGCATATCATCATCCACGAGGTGTATCACCTACTCGGCTTTTCGCATCCTGGCGAGACGCTAGGCGTGGAGATGAGCGATTCGTTGATGCGCGGTCCAGGGCACACTCCTTTCGGGGCATCCATCCCCACGCAACCAACACCGCTCGATCTGGCCCAACTGTCATGCATCTATTCCGCAACAGAGGACACGTTGCAGCTGACTTCTCAAGCAACTCCCACCAGTCAAGCAACTCCCACCCTCGGGGCGAATGAGGCGCCCTGCGAGATAAACGGCACGGGAGAGGTGACGCTTTACGGTACGGCCACCATAGGGGGCTTCGTGCCGGTTCGCATGTCGGTTTACATTGACGATCGGTTGGTTGGATCACTTTCCGCGGCTTTCTTTGATGGCGGCCCTGACTGCGGCGCTCCAAGTAAAGCAGGTAGTTGGATCACCGAGACAGTGACGGCAGGAATCCACACCGTTAGTGCGACAGCATCAGACGGGACGACGTGGGAGGGGGAGGTAGACGTTGAGGTATGCGGGTGTGCGAAAGCCAGCTTTGACTGAGTATGTCGTGATGCCCGCGCGCGGCGCCGTAACGGGTGCGGCACGGGTTGGAAATACTGGCTGACAACCTATTTCACCCTTGCCAACCAAGGGCCATCGAGAGGTCACTGAAAATGCGTCACTGCGCTGGTGCTCCAGTGACGCACGCCCGGCGCTGGCCGCGCGGCCTGGTTGACATAACGCCCGTTATCAGAAGACAGTGGCGACGGTGCCTCTTGATGCGAAAACGAAGCTTCTACGGGCTGTCGTGCGGTCTTTTCCTCGTAGCGGCAATCACCAGTGCCCACGATAAGAGCCTTCCCGATCAGGAGCAGAACGCTATTCACTTCTACCTCGGCCGCATCTTCCAAAAGCTGCAAACACACAAGCATTATCCGAAGGTTGCGGAACAAAAGGGGCTGAGTGGCCAGGTCGTGCTGCGCTTTACCGTACTTTCCGACGGAAAGGTAATCGACCCGCAAATTAAAGTCATCGGCCACATATCGTTCGGAGAGGCGACCCTTGCTGGATCATCATGGCTGACCTCCATCAACCCCATGATCGGCTCTTCCGCGCCATCTTCTCAGATCCCGGGGAGGCGTCCAGCCTGC
>JAPPKT010000655.1 GCA_028819675.1 Caldilineaceae bacterium
GCCTCGTCGTCGGCGACAAGCCGCACGTCCACGAAGTCGGCCACTGCCAGCGCTGCCACACCATCGTCGAGCCGCTCCTCAGCACCCAGTGGTTCGTCAAAGCAAAACCTCTCGCCGAAGCTGCCATCGCCGCCGTCAAGGACGGCCGCATCAAAATCGTGCCCGAACGCTTCGAACGCAGCTACTACCATTGGATGGAAAACATCCGCGACTGGTGCATCAGCCGCCAGCTATGGTGGGGACACCGCATCCCCATCTGGTACGGCCCCGACGGGCATCAGTTCGCCGCCCGCAGCCAAAGCCAAGCTCTCGAGCAGGCCATCGAATTCTACGGCCAGACCGCCGAGCTCGAACAGGACGAAGACGTCCTCGACACCTGGTTCAGCAGCGCCCTCTGGCCCTTCAGCACCCTCGGCTGGCCCCAGTTCGAAGCAATAGAAGAGAGCAACGGAGCGGACGAGTCTGACTCCTCTCTCTCCTCCGACCTCGCCCGCTACTACCCCACCACCGTGCTCGAAACCGGCTACGATATCCTCTTCTTCTGGGTCGCCCGCATGATCATGATGGGCCTCTACTTTACCGGCAAGGTGCCCTTCCACTACGTCTACCTCCACGGCCTCGTCCGCGCCGAAGACGGCCGCAAAATGAGCAAAAGCCTCGGCAACGCCCTCGATCCCCTCGACCTCATCGCCGCCTACGGCAACGATGCCCTTCGCTTCACCCTGCTCACCGGCAGCACGCCCGGCAACGACATGAAGCTCAGCGTCACCCGCATCGAAGCCAACCGCAACTTCGCCAACAAAATCTGGAACGCCGCCCGCTTCGTCCTCATGAACTTGGAAGCAGGCGAAGTGGCACTGGACAATGGGGACGGCCCCCACAGCGTCACCTACGCCCTGCCCCCCCAGAACGCACAGACGCTCGCCGACCGCTGGATCCTCAGCCGCCTGAACACCGTGCAAAACCATGTCACCCAGCTCATTGAAAACTGGCAACTGGGCGAAGCCGGCCGCCAGCTCTACGAGTTCCTCTGGAGCGAATACTGCGACTGGTACATCGAGGCCGCCAAACCCCGGCTCTACGGCGGCGACCCGGCTGCCGCCGCCGCCACCCGCCAGGTCCTCGCCTACACGCTCGAGCAGTCCTTGCGCCTGCTCCACCCCTTCATGCCCTACGTCACCGAAGCCATCTGGGGCCACCTGCCCGGCGTCCCCCAACACGCCGAAGCCCTCATGACCCAGCGTTGGGTCCAACCTGCCGAGCGCCGCGACTCCACCGCCGAAGACGAATTCGGCCGCATCCAGGAGATCGTGCGCGCCATCCGTAACGCCCGCGCCGAATACAGCGTCGAACCCGGCCGCCGCATTGCTGCCGTCTTCGCCGGCAGCGGCCGCGCCCTCGCCCAGGACAACCTAGACCTGTTCACCACCCTTGCCCGCCTCGACGAATCCCAGGTGACAGTCGAAACCAGCCCCAACGGCACCGATTCCGGTCCCTCCGTCCAGCTCTCCGCCGGCGGCATCACAACTTACCTCCCTCTCGCCGGCATGGTCGACCTCGAAGCCGAGCGCAGGCGCCTCCAAAAGGAGCTCGACAACATCGACAACCAGGTCAACCGCACCACCGGACTGCTGGACAACGAAAACTTCATCGCCCGGGCCCCCGAGCACGTAGTCCAGCGCGAACGCGACAAACTCGAGAACCTCAATGCCCAGCGAGACCAGGTCACTGCCAGCCTGGAGCAGCTGGAATCCTAGTCTCCATTCGGCCCAATCAAATGTGGGCAAGCAAATGTGAGGATGTACAGCCGGCCAATGGGAAAATGAATCGAACAGCGAAGGAACCGCACAAAGCTGCCTGCATCTGGTAGGGGCGCCCCTTGTGGGCGCCCTTCCTTGCTTCTTCTGGCGCTTGGACAGAATTACGTCTGCCATGGTTGCGGGCAGGGCAATCGCATCTGAATTGGTTTGCCAACATTGCCGAAGTTAGCCAGAGAGTCCACGAAAGGGATTCTCAAGGAACAGACATAGAGCCTTCACGAGGGGCAGGCACAAGGCCTGCCCCTACATTTCGGGCAGCCTCACAAGAAATTGACGCAATAGGATGCAATTGCCCTGACTGCCCTATCCCAGCCGTGGGACATCAGCGGTAAGCATATGGTATAGTGGGGCGCAACAACGAAAGGGCAGAAAATGAATTGGGCATGAAAATAGGCGAGTTGCTGTGGCCCCAGGACAGAATCGAACACATTGCGCGACACGGTATTACGATAGATGAAGTCGAGGAGGTATGCTTCGGTCGACCACTGGTTCTACGTGCAAAATCCTGAGGAGAAAATCCAGCCTACTATATTTTGGGACAAACAGATGCGGGCCGCTACCTGTTCTGTGTGGCAATTCAATTTCCTGATGGCAGAGGACTCCCTGTCACCGCCAGAGTGATGACAGGGAAGGAAAGACGGCGATATATGCAGTGGAGGAGTCGATGAACGACAATAAAATTCTGCAGACCGATTCGATCCAGGAGCTCGCCGACTTCTGGGACACACATGATCTAACCGACTTCGATGCCGAACTTGAGGAGGTGGACGAACCGGTTTTTAACCGTCAAACCACCGTCACCGTTCGTCTTGAGCCAGACGAATCCCGGATTGTCAGGTCGCTTGCCCGGTTGCACGGAATCTCCCATGCGCAACTGATAACCCGATGGGTTGTCGAACGCATTCAGGCTTCCTCGCGATCGGCAACTTAGCGCCTGTCGTCGACATACTCAACGGCGCACAGTCTCAGGCATCGAGACTGGTGGGCGAAACTCCGGCATCGTCAGTTCGCCCGTCTTGCTGAGGTTCCCCTGCATACGCGGGGATAGACCTCTTAGGGAGACGGTTACACCTTGTTCTGCACCTCTTGATATCCCGGGACTATTGCGTCTAATTTGGGTTGAGAAATAGGTCAGATGACGTAAGCGATACGATTTGATGCGATTGAGAGTCCTTTCACTAGACAAAGGGGGGACTCATGGCGGAGAAAAGGGGCGTATCACTGGTTGAGCACTTTGAGGATTTGGAAGATCCTCGCGTTGAACGCACAAAGTTTCATCAGTTGAGCGACATCATCGTTATTGCAATCTGTGCAGTCATATGCGGAGCGGATAACTGGGTCGAGACAGAAGAGTTTGGACACGCCAAACGGGACTGGCTGGAAGCGATGCTGGGACTACCAAACGGAATCCCATCGCATGACACCTTTGGCCGGGTCTTTGCCAGGCTGGATGCAGAGCAGTATGAGGCCTGTATTATGAAATGAGTGCAGCGTCTACATGAGTTGACGCAGGGACAGTTGCTGGCCATAGATGGGAAGACGGTTCGTCGTTCGCATGAGCGCAGGCAGAAGCGGGACCGCTGCACCTAGTCAGTGCCTGGGCAACGAGGAGTCGGCTGGTTCTGGCGCAGACCGAGGTGGCGGCAGACGCCAACGAGATCACGGCAATCCCTGAACTTCTGGAGATGTTGGAGCTATCTGGTTGCATTATGACAATCGATGCCATCGGCTGTCAGAATGCGATTGCACTACAGATCACAGAGCGCGGCGCCGACTTCGTTCTGGCCCTCAAACAGAACTGACCGCAGTTGCATGAAGCGGTCGAGACCATGTTCACACTGGAGAAACAGAACGAATTTGCCAATGTTGCCCACGATTTCCACCAGACGATAGAAAAGGACCACGGTCGCATCGAAACCAGGCGCTGTTGGG
>JAPPKT010000029.1 GCA_028819675.1 Caldilineaceae bacterium
GGCCGAATAGGCCCGACCGCCCAAATGCGAGGAGAGAGTGGAGAGGAGAGAGGAGTGAGAGGCATTATTTCGTTTGCCGGTATTTGGAGAGTGAACTGGCCAAGCCTTGGTTCCTTTCTGAGGTTAACGAAAACTCGCGCGCACTCTGAGAAGCGCCTACCACGTGGAACGCCCGGGAGTGCGATCAGGGGCTTGCAGGCGGGACAGGCAGGGCTCGGGAGCCCGGCTGACAGATCTGTGCCCTGATTCATCTGCAAATTGTCCGGGTGATGTCAGCAGTTAAAGGGGAGAGAATGTTAAAGTATGGTAAGGTATAGCCAGTAACAGGACGCCTGTGACGAGCGGCCGCTCAAGTTAGGAGCGCGCCGAGATTTCCCTCGAAAGGAGAAGCAGATGAACAGTTTAGGTAATGTCCCCAGAGTCCCCAGAAGGATGCCGAGCGGGTCACCATTCGTCATGGTGATTGTAATCGTAGTCGTAGTCCTCTTTCTGATGCTCTTTGCCCGCAACTTCTTCTACGCGTTCGAGCGCGTAGACGAGCAGGAGGTGGGTGTTCAGTTCCAGGGAGGGAGGATCAAGAACGTGGTAGGTCCGGGCGTCTATACCGACGTCGGCCTCTTCGTACAGATCGTACGCGTCTCCAGCCAAGCGATCCCGTTCAACGTAGAGGACCAGGAGATCATCACCAAGGACAAGCAACGGATCGGCCTGATGGTCAGCGGCGATATCTTCCGCCCGAACATCAGCCAGGCGGACATGATCCAGGCGCTGTGGGCCCAGTACAGGAGCATCTATCTGCAGGATGACCTGGCCCGCAGCCGCATGCAGGACCAGGCGCGCCAGGCGATGAAGGTATGTGTCGGTGACCGCACCTTCGACGACAACGTCGTCGGTACGGCCAGGGACATTCTGCGCCAGTGCATCGACGATGAACTGAACGAACGGGCTGCCAATTTCGGTCTCCGGGTGGAGAACCTGGTGGTGCCGGATGTGATTCTGTCTGGTGCCGTACAGTCTGCGCTGGACGCAATCGTGCAGAGCCGGCTGGAGACGGAGAAGGCGGCCCAGGACAAGCTGCGGGCGGAAGCCCAGGCCGTCGCCGAGCAGGCACGCCAGGAAGGTGAGATCCGCATCGAGCAGAGCCGGATCCAGGAACAGGCCCGCCAGCAGACGGCCCTTGCCCAACTCGAGGAGCAGAAGGTAGCCGCGCAGCGGGCCGTGATCGAAGCGGAACGCGCCAACGAGCTGGCCCGCGTCGAAGCGGAGCGTGCAGTTATCGAGGCCCAGAAACAGAATGAGCTGCTGGCCGCGCAACGGGACATTGAGATCGCGGAGGCACTGGCCGTGGCCGCCGAAGAACAGGCCAAGGCACAGATCGCCGTCGAATCCGCTCTGGCGACTCTGTACGCGGGACGGCCTGAATACGTGCAGTTGCTGATTGCCCAGGCCAACGCGAGCGCGCTCAGAATCACGGATAAGGTGATCTTTACCCCTGAAGGCGTGACGCCGACACTGGTCCTGCCCGGCCCCGGCATCGTGCCGACAGTGGACACGACGCCCAATTAACGCCGCCGCAGAGGAGTCAGGCTGCGTGGAAGATGGGCGTCGATCCCTGGGTACCCGGGGTGAACTGATTGCAGTACGCGCCCTGGAGAAGGCCGGTCTGCGCATCGTAGAACGCAACTGGCGATGCCGGGCCGGCGAACTGGACATTATTGCGGAGGAATGCGCCCCGGACTTCAGCCGGGGCGCACCCGATTCTCGCTGGCTGGTCGTGGTCGAGGTGCGCACCCGGCGGGGCCGGGCTTTCGGTTCCGCCCTGCAGGCCTTTCCGCACGGAAAGCAGAAAAAGCTGCGGGCCCTGGCGGCGATGTACGTGCAGGAAAAGAAGTGGCCGGGCCCCTGGCGCATCGACGCCGTGGCGGTGCAGATGGACAGGTCCGGCAAGCTGATCAGCGTGGAGCACATCCGCCATGCCGTCACCGGATGAGCAGGCCCAGGAGAAGGCGCGGCCGCCCCTGATCGTAATCCTGGGCCCGACGGCTGCCGGCAAGACCTCTCTCAGCCTCGACCTTGCAGCGCGCTTTGACGGAGAAATCGTCGGCGCCGATAGCCGGCAGATCTACCAGGGCATGGACATCGGCACCGCCAAGCCGAGCGCAGAAGAACAAGCGCAGGTCCCGCATCACCTCGTCGATATCCAGCCTCCCGACAGACAAATGGCGCTGGCGACATATCAGCAGCTGGCTTTCAGCGCGATCGACGCCATCCACAAACGAAGGCGCGTACCCTTTCTCGTAGGCGGGTCGGCCCTCTATCTGCGGGCGGTGACGGAAGGACTGCAGATACCGGAGGTCGCGCCCAACCCGGCGCTGCGGGCCGAACTGGAGGCGTTCGCGCAGGAAAAAGGACGCGCGGCGCTTCACGCCCGGCTGCAGGCTTCTGACCCCGACGCGGCCGCGCAGATCCACCCCAACAACATGCGCCGGGTCATCCGTGCCCTGGAGATCGTGCAGACAACGGGCCGCAGGAAGAGCGAACTGGAAACGGCCGCTCCGCCCCCCTATCGCATCCTCAAGATCGGCCTCGACCTGCCGCGTCCACTCCTGCACGAACGCATCGACCGCCGCGTGCACGAAATGGTGGATGCCGGGCTGGTGGAGGAGATGGCATCGCTGCTGGCGGCGGGCTATTCTCCTGGCCTGCCGGCGCTTTCCAGCCTGGGATACCAGGAAATTGCTGCGTATCTGCGCGGGGAGACCTCTCTTCCGGCAGCAGTTGAGCGCATTCAGATCGAAACCCACCGCTTCGTTCGCCACCAGTACACCTGGTTTCGGCGGATCCCCGACATCCACTGGTTCGACGCGTCCCAAGCCCCGCAGGCTGCCATCCACAAACTGGCGGCGAATTTTCTCGGATCTGAACACTCTTGACAGCGTTGGATGGACACCCCCAGCCCTGCGAGTAGAGACCGTATAGCGATAGCGATTCTTGCGATTCGCCGCCGGTTGGCGGCGACCGGTCTGACGTTGCGCGTCACATCATAGACCGTTCGTAGGTGGTTTGAACAGGACTCGTCACTTATCGACTTTTAGTGGACGCGAGTGCCTGGAAGTAGCCTCCAAAGCGGCCCGAAGCCTTAAATCCCAGTGTAATTTCCCGAAATCGGTCACATTTGGACCGGTAGAATACCAAGAGAGGTCCATTTTCAGTCGCATTGCGACAACTACCAATTTCTTGCTATAATTCGGGCCGAGTTAGGTTGTCTGCAATTCAGACTACGGGAATACCTGAGCTTTCCGTGAAAGGATGTAGCCAAAAGAGCTAACCATGGCTGGAACCGAACTGGCGCCGGACCTCACCGCTGCGGATTCCAGCGACCAGCCAGACCTGATAAACGCAGAGCAGAACGGGCTTCCTACGGACAGTCCGCTCCTACGAAGCATCCCTCTTGAGGCCATACCCCCGGTAGGCGGCGGCAAGCTGTTTCTCCAGCCGCTCCTGAACCTGCACGAAATCAAAGCGCTTGAAGAGCTGTACACGAAGCTGCCGGACTACTTCAGCGCCGATGAGAGGTTGACGATTCTGCGCGCCTATCTCGTCGCCAGCGACGCCCATCGCGAACAGACGCGCATGACGGGCGAGCCGTACATCCTGCACCCAATCGACGTGACAAACATACTGGCCGAGCTGCTGCTGGACGCGGACACGCTGGCGGCTGCCCTGTTGCACGACGTGGTCGAGGACTCG
>JAPPKT010000621.1 GCA_028819675.1 Caldilineaceae bacterium
GGAGCCCCCGCACAAGGGAGGGCCGAATAGGCCCGACCGCCCAAATGCGAGGAGAAAAGGGAGAGGAGTCAGGAAAGAGAAAACATTGCTCGCGTCGTCCAGCGTCGCGCACTGAAAAAGGCTTAATGGTTGCAGTCCATCAAGGATTTCAGTTAAACCGTTAGTCGCCAACAAGCACCGACTCTTACCTAAAATCGGAGTTCTCTTGATGACAAAACCTATTCGCTTCGGAGTTATCGGGGGCAGCGGGGTTTACCAGATGGATACGCTGTCCGACGTCGAGGAAATTGAACTGGATACACCCTTTGGCAAGCCGTCGGACGCGTATGTTGTGGGGACGTTGCACGGACAGCGGGTAGCGTTTCTTGCCCGGCACGGACGTGGGCACCGTATAAGCCCAACGCGGTTGAATCAGCGCGCCAACATTTACGGCTTCAAGATGCTGGGCGTCGAGTACCTGATTGCGGTGAGCGCTTGCGGCAGCCTGCAGGAGAGGCTGCGGCCTGGCGATATTGTCATTCCGGACCAGATATTCGATCGCACGAGATTGAGGGGGCTCAGTTTCTTCGATGACCCGGAGGTGGGAACTGAAGGGCTGGTCGTCCATGTGAGCGTCGCTCACCCCTTTTGTGACTACCTCAGCGACATTTGCTTCCGGGCGGTAGAGCAGACCGGTACCACGGCTCACCTCGGCGGCAACTTTGTGACGATTGAGGGCCCGCGTTTCAGCACGAAGGTCGAGAGTATCGCCTTTCGCCAACTGGGCATGGACATTATCGGTATGACGACGACGCCGGAGGCGTTCCTGGCCAGAGAAGCTGAGATGAGCTATGCCTGTATGGCGCATGTGACGGACTATGATGTTTGGCATGAGACGGAAGAGGCGGTGACGGTCGAAGCCGTGATCAGGATGCTGATGCACAATGCGGAGGTAGCTGTCGCGGCCGTTGCCAACGCCATCGAACTGCTGGCCGAGAGCGGTCCTTCGCCCTATGCCAATGCACTCCAGGACGCGTTGATTACCGACAGGAAGGCCGTTCCGCGGGAGGTCGTCGACCGCCTGGAGTTGATCGTCGGCAAGTATTTCGATGGATAGGGAAGGACATATTGCGGCTATGGCCACGGTTGCCGAAACAGTTGCCCAGTCTCTTCATGACGCCGGCGTCCGCCTTGCCTTCGGTATGCCCGGCGGCGAGGTCGTATCTGTTATGGAGGCCTTGCGGGAGGTCGGCATCGGCTTTGAGCTGATGCATCATGAGCAGAGCGCGGTGTTTGCCGCCGACGCCTACGCGCGGGCGACCGGCAAGCCGGGATGTGCACTCACTACTTTGGGCCCGGGCGCGCTCAATGCTGTGCCGGGCATTGGGCATGCATGGTTGGACCGGGCACCGGTCGTGTTGATTACAGCGCAGAAGCCTGACTCGGTGCTGCCGGATTACACGCATCAGGTGGTCGACTTGCAGGCCGTCTTTGGGCCGATCACGAAGCGCACGCTCAAGGTGACGCCGCGGAACGCTGCTACCGAGGTGCCACCGACGGTTGCGCTGACGATGCAAGGGCGGCCGGGTCCTGTGCATCTGCAAATTAGCAATGAAGAGGCAGAGCTTCCGGTTGCGTGTGCGAGCGGGCAGGCAGCGCGCCAGTTGTCATTTGGCGAGGGCAACTCAGATGGGAAAGGATTCCAACCGGACGGGGCGCAACTTGCACGAGCACGAGAGATCGTTACGAAGGCAGCACGTCCCGTCGTTCTGGCCGGGCTGGGTTTGGAGCCGGAGGCCCCGTACGATGCGCTGAGAGCGCTGGCGGAGGCGGCCAACGCGCCGGTAATCGTGTCTCCTAAAGGAAAGGGCGCCCTGTCGGACGATCACCCGCTGAGCGCAGGGGTCATGGGATTGACCCGCACCGATCCCGTGTACGAAATCCTGGAGGAAGCGGACTGTGTCGTTGCGGTCGGATTCGACGTAGTTGAACTGGTGAAGGAGTTTTCTCTGCCGAAGTCTGGCGCAATCGGGTCGGAAGAGGGGACTGAAAGGGTACCGCTGGTCTGGATAGCGAACTGGGCCAACTACGACCCTGTTCTGCCGGCGACCGTCGAGCTGGTGGGTCCGATGGCGGGGGCGCTGATGCATCTTGCCGACAGCGAGTTTGGCACGGACGCGCAGTGGGGCGAATCCAGGGTGCGTGCGTTTCGCGCAGAGCTGGCTGCTGTGCCTTTGCCCACTCCCCAGCCAGGCCATCTTTTGCCTCAGCAGCTGTTGGAGAGTATGCGCCGTCACCTTCCGGCGGAGGCGTTGCTGGCTGTGGACGTGGGCAGTCACAAGATTTTCGGGAGTTTGGAATGGCCAACCTTGTTCCCGAATCGCTTTGCGCTTTCGAATGGCCTTTCCTGCATGGGATTCGGGCTGCCGGCAGCCATCGGCACCGCGCTGGCCAAGCCAGACGAACCGGCTGCCTGCCTTATCGGAGATGGCGGGATGCTGATGTGCTTGGGAGAACTGTCGGTCCTGGCGCGGTTGGATCTGCCGGTGATCGTCGTTGTGGCCGTCGACAACGCCATTGACCTGATTCGATCGCACCAGATCAGGCAGGGCAAGAAGCCTTTTGGTACCGAGTTTCCCGCCCCGGACTTCTGCAAGATCGCCGCGGGATACGGCATTGATGCAGAACGCGTTACGACACCTGAAGGCTGCGATGAGGCGCTTGCGCGCGCGGCCGCGGGTCAGGCGCCTTTCCTGATCGAAGCCATCATTGATCCAATCGGATATCCAACCACGCCGCGGTAGCCACTACTCTCCCCTTCAGAAGGTTATAACTTCTCGCTGCTGGATCTTGGCGTCGTCCAGCTGCATGCCGATGCCGGGTGCGGTCGGTACGCTGACGTTACCGTAGACCGGCTTGATTGGGTTCTTGAGGAAGAACTGGTGGACTTCGTTCCACTTGATCAGATACTCAAGCATTGGCGTGGTCGGCTCTGGCCAAGCGGCGATGACGTGGATACTGGCCGGGGTCGAGTGGCCATGGGGAATGACAGGGACGTCGTAGGCGGATGCCAAGGCCAGGATTTTCTGTGTCTCGGAAATACCACCGCACCAGTAGATATCGGGCTGGTAGACGTCGCAGGCTCCAGCGTCCATCAACTGTTTGAGTCCCCAGCGTGTGTACTCATGTTCGCCGCCGCTGATAGGGATGTTTACCTCACGGCGAATCTGGGCGTACTGTTCGATTTTGTCGGGCAGAACCGGCTCTTCCAGCCAGCGGGGCGCATATTCTTCCAGCCTGCGGGCCATCTGCACGGCGTACGGGACATCCCAGCTCATCCAGCAGTCAAGCATAATGTCCACGTCCGGGCCGACGCTCTCGCGCAGCGTACGGGCAAGCCGAAGGTTTCGCTCCATCCCCATCTTGCCGTCGGTCGGTCCGTCGCGGAAGAACCACTTTGTGGCTTTGAAACCATCGGCCACGAAATTCCTGGCGCGCTCCTGGACGAGCTCAGGATCCAGGGAATAGCCCAAAGCGCTGGCATAGGCCGGTACTTCTGTCCTGGTGGGTCCGCCGAGGAGTTGGCAGACCGGCGCGTCGAACCAGTTCCCCTTCAGGTCCCATAGTGCGCAGTCCACGGCGCTGAGCGCCATCATTTCAGTTCCCTTACGCCCGTGCACCTGGGCCCGGTACATCCTGTCCCACAGGCGTTCGGAGGCAAGTGGGTCGTGACCTATCAGGAGGGGAGCCAGTTGGGTCTGGATTACGAAGGCCTGGTCGAAAGGAAGAGGACCGCCGCGGCCGGACACGCCTTCATCGGCCGCGATTTCGACAAAGTAGGCGGTGATGTCATAGCGGCCTTCGCCTGTCGCCAACATTTCATGCGGGCCCTCGGCCTTGTGTTCAGGGTAGATGTCTAGAGGCCGCAGCAGCCGCTCCTCCCAGAACTCTCCCTCGGATTCCAATATGCCCTGCAGCCGGACTACCTTTACGTCGGTGATTTTCATGGTTGTTTCGCTCGCTAGTAAATGGAATGGCTACCTAACTGTAGTATACTGTCCCGAGGGGTTCGGGCAATAAACTTGGGCTTTGGCGGGAACCGGTGGCGCTGTCGAGACAAGTGGATCGTGCAATGAGTGCGACAGTCCCGTTACTCAATTTGTTTGCGAATCTCCAGGGAACTCTAGTTGACAGTAGCGTGCTGCGTAGTCGACTCTTGGGGGATCCTTCCACATTAACTTATCAGTTTGGTGGGGCTGACTGATGAACAAGAATTGGCGCGGCATCTTTGCGATTGTCGTTACTCCATTTACCGACGACCTTTTGCTGGATGAAGAAGCGCTTCGGCGCCAGGTGGCGTTTTGCATCGAGGCGGATGCGGCTGGGCTGGTGGGGCCGGCGAACGCAGGCGAATTCGCGACGATGTCGGACGAAGAGCGACAGCGTTGGATCCAGATAGTCGTCGAGGAAACCGACGGGCGGGTACCGGTTGTTGCTGCCACTACACACGGTCACAGGGTGCCGGCTGTAGCTCTGAGCCAGTTCGCCCAGGATGTGGGCGCCGACGGTATCATGGCGATGCCGCCTCATATCCTGCATCCGGACGCGTACGGTTGCTATGAATACTACCGGGCTCTAGACGACGCCCTGCGCATCCCGATCTGCATTCAGAACTTTATGGGGCCGATCGGGACACCCATGTCCTCGGAGTTGCTGGCGCGCATGTGCCGGGAATTGGAGTGGGTACAGTATCTCAAGGAGGAGACGCTGCCGGAGCCGCGTGCCATTTCGCGTACGCTGGCTGCGGCCGGGGATGCCTGCCGCGGCGTCTTTGGTGGGCAGGGCGGGATCTACATGATCGACGAGTGGCGTAGGGGGGCCTGCGGTAACATGCCTGCCAGCCAGTCGGTCGATCTGCACACGAAGATCTGGGCCTTGTTGGAGGAGAATGACGAATCCGGCGCTCGCGACCTTTTCAACCGTCTGTTGCCTTTGCTTAACTTTGAACGCATGCATGGGGTGGCAGTTTACAAGCAGGTCTTCTTGCGACGCGGTATCTTCTCTTCGGCCGCCAGCCGCATTCCCGGCGCGTACTTAGACAGTCAGGACTTGCAGGAGTTCGAGGCCATTTGGGAGGATGTGGCGCCGCTCTTGTTGTCATGACTGAGATATGAGGATGAAACCTCTTGGGGCCAGGTAGCAAGGCCTTGAAGTCGTTCACAGTTTCGCTGTTTGCGTCAAGAGATGACAAGAGCTGCGGTCTCCCATTTTCACATTCGACGGTCCATGAACGCCACTGTAACTGCAATTGAGCTCTTTCCTCTACGCATACCCCGGGACGAGCCATACCTGGGGCCGCTAGAGGAGGCTAACCGGCCAAACGAGAAGGGCTATATTGTGCGCCCGGGGAACCGCACCGTATACCCCGTATTTGACCAGACGCTGCTGGTCAGAGCGGTAGCGAGTGACGGAACAGTGGGATGGGGCGAGTGTTTTGGCGTTGTGGCACCTCAAATAGCGCAGACAGTTCTGGAAGAGCTGTTGATTCCTTTTGTGATTGGGCGCAGCCCGCACGATGTTGAACGCATCTACGAGGACCTTTACGACCTGCAGCGAGTCCGGGGCCATTTTGGCGGTTACGCGCTGGATGCGATTGCCGGGCTGGACATGGCCCTCTGGGATCTGCGGGGCAAATTGTTGAATCAACCGGTATGGCAGCTGTTGGGAGGACTGCGACACGAGAGGCTGCCGGTCTACGTATCGGGACTGCCGGGGGGGACGAAGGAGGAACGGGCTGCACTGGGTAAGCGGTGGATAGACCGTGGTTTTTCGGCGCTGAAGTTTGCAGCGGTTGTGGCTGACGAAGGCGAAGCCGCGGAGATCGAGGCCATCAGGCGTGAAGTCGGGCCCGCGCCGAAGATTCTCGCCGATCTGCACTGGCGTTTCACAGCGCTGGAGGCGGCCCAGTTGATAGAAAAACTATGCGAATTTGACCTGTATCTGGCCGAGGCACCGGTGGCGCCGGAGGACCTGGCAGGACAGGCGCAGGTGGCGCGTTCGGTCAAGACGCGAATCGGTCTGGGCGAGGAGTGGCGAACTGTCCACGAATACCTGCCGCGGTTACAGGCTCGTTGCATGGACGTCATTCAGCCGGAGATGGCCCACACGGGAATAACCGGGTTCCGGCGCATTTGCGAACTGGGGCAGGCGTTCCACTGCCAGGTGATGCCGCACGCGACGATCAATATCGGCATCGCCCAGGCGGCGAGTTTGCACGTAGCAGCTACCCTTGCCAACTTTGACATGCATGAGTACCAGCATTCCATTTTTGACCGCAACAAGCAGTACATACGGAGCACGATGGACTGCCGGGACGGATACTTTTCGCTTCCGGAGGGGACGGGCCTTGGCGCCGAGCCAACCGAAGAGGTGCTGAGTTTTGTCATAGACGGAGACTGAATCCAGGAGGAGCAGCGGGTATGGGTGAGAGAGAGTTCGCAGTTGTCGATACGCACTGTCATATCGGTTTGCACAAATATGAACCGGTCGAGGTCCTGCTATTTCACATGGCGCGCGCCGGGGTTGATCAGGCTGTGTTGATCCAGTATATGGGCAACAGCGACAACCGGTACATTGTTGAGGCGATGGAGGCGAACCCGGGCCGTCTTGCCGCGGCCATGATCGTTGACGACGATGATGACGGCTCTGCCATCCGGGGGTGGGCCGAGCAGGGCATCGCCGGGATCCGCTTGCTGGCTGATTTTCGCGGCCGAGGCGGGGACCCGCTGGCGCACTGGCGCGTGGCCGACGAGCTAGGGCTGGTCGTGAGCGTCTTCAGCAGGCCGGACATTCTGCAGAGCGCCGAGTTCAATGAGGTGCTTCGCCTCTTCCCGAGGCTGTCGATGGTCATTGAGCATCTGGGGGGAGTGAAGCCGGGCGTGGACCTGGATGAGTTCGCGGCGATCACGGCACTGGCCCGCCACGAGAATCTGACCATTAAGCTGCCCGGTTTTGGTGAATTCTGCGACCTGCCCTGTCCGTTTGAGAACGTTCCGCCTCTTGCTGAGTTGACATTGGAGGCTTTTGGGGCGCGTCGCATCATGTGGGGCAGTGACTGGCCGCCGGTCAGCAGCCGCGAAGGCTTCGACAACTCTCTGACTTTTCCATTGCGCTATCTGGCGACGTTGAGCGCGGACGAGCGCGCCTGGATATTCGGCAAGACGGCCAGACAGGTCTGGAACCTGAATAGCTGAAACAGCATTTGCGCCAGTGCCTGCGCCACCTTCAGAAAGGTCCCCGGCCCCGATAGATTGTGGCCTTCACCCCAGGAATGACCTGATGCCCAAAGTGATATTCTTTACGAATCTGGTCAGCGAGTTAGCCCAGCAGGTTATTGCCCCTGCCCCCCAAGAGTGGGAGGTATCGGTCCTACCACACGATCTACCAGTGCTAGAGAAAGCCAACCAGGCGTCAGACGCCGACTTCGTGATACTATTTCCCAGCAATCTCGAAGAGGAAGTGCTGCGGTCGGCGCAAGGGCTGAAGCTTGTTCAGCTTGTCAGCGCGGGTTTCGATCGCATGCCGTTAGCCCTGTTGAAAGAGTTGGAGATACCGCTTGCCAACAACGGGGGCACGAATTCGATTGACGTGGCGGAGCACACTTTTGCCCTGATTCTCAGCGTCTACCGGCGTCTGACCGAAATGGACCGCAATGTACGGAACGATGGTTGGAAGGACATCGACAGCGGGTTGACAACCTACACAATTCACGGAAAGACGGTTGGCATCGTCGGTCTCGGCCATATCGGCAGAGAGGTAGCCAAACGACTGGTCCCGTTCGAGGCGCGGGTTCTTTACTTTGACCCGTTTCCTGCGGACGCCGAAGTGGAGCGCAGTCTGCAGGTGGAGCGAGTCTCGTTGCATGAACTACTAGATCGTTCCGATATTGTCACTTTGCATGTGCCGTTGAACGACCAGACTCGTCATCTGGTCGGCCAGGCGGAGTTGGAGCGCATGAAGTCGAGCGCCATTCTTGTAAACACGTGCCGCGGCCCGGTCGTAGACGAAGAGGCCCTTATCGAAGCTTTGCGCAGTGGGGTCATCCGCGCTGCAGGGCTGGACGTGCTAAGGGACGAGCCGACCGACCCGGGCAACCCGATTTTGAAACTGGACAACGTAATCTTCTCTCCACACATCGCCGGGGTCACATACGATACCTGGCAGCGCCGTGGGCGGTTTATCTTCGACAACTTGCAGCGGGTTTGGGCAGGCAAGGAGCCGCTTTCCAAGGTCGGTCATTAGGAGTTTTTTGTCGTTGGTCTGACCTGAGAAGTGCAGGCCCATAATGTAGTCAATCCACGAGGGCACCCGCAAGTGGTGCCCCTGCGGTAGAACAGCTGATTGGAAGGAAATGTCAACGACCCTTGTGTCTTTCCTAAACTCCGTTTGAGCCGGTCGACGCCTCCTGTCGCGGCCTAAGCAGCTGTCAGAATTAGACTCCATCTCCTTTGCCGTTCGGTGGAGCGGCTGCTATACTCCCACAGATGTATTCTCTACGGCCCGCTTCGTGAGGCCTCTCAATCTCAAGTCTTCTCTGACGGGTTGAAGCGACCTATCCAGCCAGTCGAAAACCTGGTCGGTCGGTGTCAAAAGGGCAGCTGCTGTTCCTCGACCGCAATTCGACAGGGCGGATCTGCTGTCGTGCGATCGACTTAGGAGAATCCATGTCAGACATCGCCATAGTACAGGACCTTGCTCAGCGGCTGCGGGAAAACGTTGCCCAGGTAATCGTAGGCAAGGACGAAATCGTAGATCAGCTGCTGGTGGCACTCTTCTGCGAAGGTCACGTATTGCTTGAAGATGTACCGGGGATCGGCAAGACGATGCTGGCGAAAACGCTGGCAGCCTCTCTGGGCATCAGCTTTCAGCGCATCCAGTTCACGCCCGACCTGCTGCCGTCGGACATTGTGGGCGTCAGTGTTTACAACCGCAAGACGGATGACTTCGAATACCGTCCCGGCCCCGTTTTGGCGGGCATCGTTCTCGCCGACGAGATAAACCGTGCCGGCCCACGTACGCAGAGCGCCCTGTTGGAGGCAATGGAAGAGCGGCACGTTACGGTCGACGGCGTCAGCCACGCGCTGCCTTACCCGTTCTTTCTGATGGCGACGCAGAATCCGGTTGAGCTGGCGGGCACATTTCCTTTGCCAGAGGCCCAGATGGACCGCTTCCTGATTCAACTGGCACTGGGCTATCCTGAACGGGAAGAGGAGCGGCTGATTCTGCACCGTTTTCGCGCAGACAATCCCCTGACCCGTGTCAGGGCTATCGTCGAGGCAGAAGACATCCGCCAGGCGGTAGCGATCTGTCGAGAGGTTTTTGTTCACCCTGTCCTGGAGGACTATCTTCTCGACCTGGTCCAGGCTACGCGAGAAGACAAGGCGCTCGATCTCGGCGTCAGTCCGCGAGGAAGTCTTGCTTTCTATCGCACAGTCCAGGCCCTGGCAGCGATCCAGGGGCGGTCCTACGTTACGCCCGACGATATCCAGCAGCTCGCCCCGCCAGTACTCCGCCACCGGCTGATCCCCGGCCCTGACACACGTTTGCACGGGACGTCCGTTGCCAGTGTACTGGACGGCATCATTGGCTCGGTACCCGTTCCGGTTGAGGAGAACTGGCAGGAAGTCCCTGCCACGACAGAACCGTCCGACCAACTTGGTACGTTCGGCGCGGACCTGGAGCAGGAGCTGGAGGCAGCCGTGGCTCCGGAGACTCCGGTAAACGGCCCGGGCGGTGACGAGCGAAGTTCTCTTTCGGGCTGATGGGGCGCGCTGGTTGGACGGCCTCGGTCGTAATACTGGTTCTGGCGCTTGCCACGCGCAACAGTCTCATCTTCACGATGGCGCTGATCCTGGGCCTGCTTGGGCTCGTTGTCTGGCTTTGGAGTCGCTACAGCCTTTCCGAGGTGACTTACAGGCGTCGTTTCAGCGTCGATCATCTCTTTTTCGGCGAAGAGACCGACCTTCATTTGGAGGTGACAAACGCTAAGCCGCTGCCGCTTGCCTGGTTGCGCTGCGAGGATGACATTCCCGTTGCGCTAGACTTGGAACCGGAAGAACGAGCGAGGCACTATCTGCCTACGCGACGCGTTCTTGTCAACCTCTTCTCACTGGGTATCTACCAACGGGTGATCCGCCGTTACAGGGTTACCGGCACGCAGCGGGGCGCCTGGAGGTTCGGACCGGTTCAACTCATTGGCGGTGACATTTTCGGTTTTCGGAGCCAGTTCAAGGAGAATCCCGACACGTCGCTGCTCCTGGTCTATCCCCGGATGTATACGCTGCCGGAATTGGGACTAGAAGCCCGCCACCCGTTTGGGGACCACCAAAGCCAGAACAGACTGATTGAAGATCCTTTGCGGGTCAGCGGCGTACGCGAGTATCTTCCCGGTGACAATTTTCGTCACATTCACTGGAAGGCGACGGCCCGACGCCAGGAACTTCAGACCAAGCTGTTCGAACCTTCCGCTTCCCGCCCGCTGGCGATTTTTGTCAATATTCGTACCTTTCATCATCGTTTTGAAGGGGTAGATCCGGCACTGCGCGAATTTGCCATCAGCGCCGGCGCTTCGATAGCCCGCTGGGCGCAGATGCAGGGAGAAGAGTTCGGAATCTTCGCAAACAGCATGATGTACGCGGGCAGGCGAGTGCGCATTCTTCCCGGTGCGCACCCCCGGCAACTGACCAGCGTCCTTGAGGCGCTGGCTTACTGTGTAGGTGTGCCCCACACAACGATTGAACGGGTCCTGCAACAGGAGGTCGACCATTTGCGAACCGGCACATCGATCGTGCTGGTCAGCGCGACGTTGCCGGAGAATCTTCGCCGCGTGCTCATCGATCTGCACGGTCGGGGCTTTGCGGTCACGCTGTTGGGCATCGGCGGGCTGACCCTAGACAGAGCTATTCCGGGCGTGGCCTTCCGGCAGCTGTCGCAGAAGGTCCTCGAGGAGCTGACCGTGGAAGCCGAATTGGAGATGCCCGACCTGGAGGCGCCCGCTGCGGCGGGCTAATGACCATGCGGCTGATAGTGCTTTCTCACTCCGGTTGACGACGGAAGAAACTGACAGATGAGTTCGCAGATCGCTGTGCCCTGGAGGCATACCGAGTGGAATAGCGTAGACGGGCTGCTGTTGCCGGCGCTTGTGGGGGTCATGCGCTTCTGCTGGATCTGGCCCTGGATGCTGCTGCTGCAGGGCTTTCTGGCCCCCTCGCTGTCTGCGCCGCTGATGTCTCCGTGGATGGTGATCGTCCTGCCGATGTTCAGCTTTACTTTCGCACGCTGGACCATGCCGACCCTGGAGGAGCGCAGGAATTTCCGAAGAACGAATCAGATACGGCAGCATATCGCCACCTTTGGATTTGCAGCGATCCTGTTTCTGCTGTGGCTGCGCTTTCAGCGCCCTGATTTCTGGCTGGTGGACCCGCGCTGGTTGATAGCTGCAGGCTACGATCTGATTTATTGGGACGCCGTTCCCATTGAGGTTCCCGGAACGCTTCTCTTTCTGCTCCTGGGCATCTTTCTGTGGCTGCGCGGCGCGCTGGACGGGCACGGCCAGTACCGGCACGACGAAATCTGGAGGGCGTTTCTCTCGGGGGGTGCTGCGCTGGCCCTGTTTGCCTGGATCCTTCCGCCGGTACCTGCTGTGGGGCAGCCTGAAACGGGCGGCAGCACGTATACGGCGGCTGGCGGGCAACTCTCCAATTCCATATGGTTGTTGTTGCTTTTTGCCGGTTCAGGGCTGGCGGGGTTGGGCGTCGCCAACCTGGGGAAATCCGGCGGGTGGCGGCGCAGGGCACGCGTGTCACAGCTGATTCCCAACCGGGGTTGGATGGTGGGCATCGCCATGACAATCTGCGTCATGCTGGGCATGGCCCTGTTGGTCGGGTTAATCATCCAACCGGAAGATGCGGCTATTCTTTGGAGCGTACTGGGGTGGATCTGGCAGGGCGTAAGTACCGTACTGATTTGGATCATAACGATTGTCGCCTACCCGTTCTTCATTCTGCTGGAGTACCTGATACGTCTGCTGCGCAGCCTGTTTGGGGACCGTTCACAGGAAACTGAGCGGACTGAGTTTGCTGATGCCCCCACCCCGGAGCCGCTGCCTGAGCCGCCCGAAAGGGCCGTGGAGGCGATGCCGGAGCCGTTCCGCTGGGTTGCTCTGCTTGTGGTAGCCGCTGGCGTTTTCATCATTTTCATGCTTGTCCTTCGCCAGTTGCGAAGCAATCCCGAGGAGGAGAGCGACGAGGTACGGGAATCGGTTTTGACGGCGAGCTTGCTGCAGTCGCAGCTCGCCGAACTTTGGGCACGTCTGCGTTCTCGGTTCGGGCCTCTTCCTGAGGACCCGGACCCTTTTTTGTCGTTAGAAGGGGAGAGCGACACGCGGCGCCTGATACGTCTTATCTACCAGCGGCTTCTGGAAGCCGCACATATGCGAAACGCGCCCAGGTTACAGGGTGAGACGCCCAGGCGCTACGGGGGCCGCCTCGCCGACCAGCCTGGTTTTGAAGGAGGACTGGTTCAGACAATCACCGGGGCTTACGACGAGGCCCGCTATGGTGATGAGCCACCTTCCGAGCAGACCGCGTCTGAGGCGGCAGAAGCATGGCAGCAGATGGTGTCCGACCTGACCCCTGACGATTCTGACGAAGCGTCATAGCACGACGCACGACGGTTGTTTTGGTGTTTATCTTTTGCCCTGTCCGGAGTATATGCTATGAACGGCGCACAGGCACTAATTCGCACTCTATTCGACGGCGGTGTAGACACCTGCTTCATGAATCCCGGCACGTCGGAGATGCACTTTGTAGCCGCGCTGGACTCAGTGCCGCAGATGCACTCGGTCCTGTGTCTGTTTGAAGGCGTCGCGACCGGTTGCGCAGACGGATATGCACGCATGACCGGCAAACCGGCGGCGACGCTTCTGCATTTGGGGCCTGGGCTGGGCAATGGGATCTCCAATCTGCATAACGGGCGGAAGGCCCATTCGCCGATTGTGAACATTGTCGGCGATCACGCAACCTATCACCTCAAGTATGATGCGCCGCTGACATGTGACATTGAGGGACTGGCCCGCCCGGTTTCGGGCTGGGTGCGCACTTCGCCTAACTCAGGCGTTGTGGCAGACGACGGAGCAGCTGCAATTGCGGCTGCACGTACGCCCCCGGGCCAGGTGGCAACACTGATTCTGCCGGCGGACTCGGCTTGGGGCGAGGCGGAGGGCCCGGCTGCGACTCAGGGCGCGTCGCCGCTGGCTACCGTTCCTGAAGATCGTATCTCCGCCATTGCTCAGCTACTGAGACGGGGAGAAGAGACCGTTCTTCTGGTGGGCGACCAGGTCATGGGCAGCGCAGGGGTCAGCGAACTTGCCTGCAGGATCGCGGTGGGAGCGAATGCCCGGGTTGTCGGGAATCGCGCGGCCGCAAGGGTTTCAAGGGGAGCGGGGCGCCCTGTTCTTGCGCGACTTCCTTACCCTGTCGATCAGGCCGTTGCACTCCTGGCCGGAGCACGCCATGTGGTCCTGGTAGGCGCAAAGGACCCGGTGGGTTTCTTTGCCTACCCGGACAGCCCCAGCCGACTAGCTCCGCCAGACGCGGAGATCCATCTGTTCGCGGCCGAGGATGAGGATGTACCCGGTGCGCTCGATGCGCTGAGCGAAGAGCTGGGTACGCCGTCGACTCCACCGGCGACTGCGCGATATGATAGGCCGTCCCTGCCGGCAGGCGAACTTACGCCGGATGCGGTTTGGACTGCGCTCTGCGCGTTGATGCCGGAAAACGCGATTGTGGCCGATGAGTCGGTTACGTGCGGCCGACAGGCATATCCTCATACGGAGACGGCGCCGCCGCATGACTGGCTACACGTGACCGGCGGCTCAATCGGCCAAGGCTTGCCGGCAGCGACGGGAGCGGCTGTGGCCTGCCCGGAGCGGCAGGTTTTTGCCATGGAGGGCGACGGCTCCGGCATGTATACGTTGCAGGCGCTTTGGACGCAGGCGCGTGAGTCGTTGAAGGTCGTGAACGTCATCTTCGCCAACCGCAGTTACCGCATTTTGCAGGGCGAACTGCTGAATGTGGGAGGCAGCGCTGATCCTGGCGCCCATGCGCAGGCAATGATGCGGCTTGACTCCCCGGAGTTGGACTGGGTCTCCTTGTCCAAAGGTATGGGCGTCCCGGCGGTCCGCGTTGAGAGCGCCGATGCTTTCACGGCGGCGTTACGTCGGGGGATCGAAGAGCCGGGGCCGATGCTGATTGAGGCGATGGTCTGACCAAGACAGACAGCGCAGGTCGACCACGATCTTTCGTTTCGGGTATTCTCCCTTTGGGCCATGCACGAAATCGCTTCAGACCAGTCAGCAGGAGACGCAGTTGCGCGGGTCCTCGATGCCTTCATGGCGGAGCGAGGGTCGGTGTATATCGTCGGTGGCGCGGTGCGGGATCATCTGCTGGGCATCTCCTCGATTCCGGGCTGGTCCATGTTGACGGTGGATGGACAGTCTCACGACGGCGTCCGGGGCCCAATTGCTCGTTCAAAAACTCCTGCTTTCACAACGGATCTGGACCTGGTCCTATGTGGGCCGGTACTGCCTCTGGCGCGACGCGTGGCGGACAGGCTCGGCTGGGCCTACTATCCACTAGACGAAAAGAGAGATGTTGCCCGGTTGATCGGGAAGTGTGCTGACGGCCAGCGGATTGAGTGTGATGCTGCCGCGCTGCGGGGCGACCTACGTTCGGATCTGCTGGCGCGCGACTTCAGTGCCAATGCACTGGCGTTGAGGATATCGCCGGACAGCTTGCCGAGGCTGATTGACGAATGCAACGGGATTGCGGACATTTCGTCTAGCAGGTTGCGGCGAGTTTCTGAAGGGAGTCTGGGCAGCGACCCGATCAGGTTATTGCGTGCGGTGCGCCTGGCTGTTCAGTTGGGATTTTCGATAGAGCATGAAACGCGGAAGCAGATCTCAGCACTGGCCGGGACAGTTGTTTCCGTCAGCGCGGAGCGTCTGCGGCAGGAGATGTGGAAGCTCCTGGACTGCTCGGGGCCGGACGTTGGAATCCGGGAGCTGGATGAGCTTGGACTACTTACCTATCTGTTGCCCGAGGTCAAAGCACTACAGGGCGTGCAGCAGTCGTCGCGGCACCATCTTGATGCCTACGACCACAGCCTGTTGGCGACTCACTATGCCGGGGAACTGCGGGACTGGCTGCGAGGGGGACCAGCGCCAGAGGACAGTACACTGGCACAGTCTCTCGTGCCCTGGACGGAAGCGCTGCGCACTCATTTCTGCGAAGAGATCGCGGCCGGTCACGACCGAGCGGGATGGCTTGTATGGCATGCGCTGTTGCACGATACGGGCAAGGCCAGAAGCGCCACTGAGGAAGTCGAGAACGGCGCCGAAGGACAGTCGCGCGCTGGGCACCAGGAGTTGAGCGCAGAGATAGCCGGTCGACGCGTTGCGTCATTCCGATTCAGCAGGCGAGAGGTCCTCCTGGCGGGGAGCGTTGCGAGAAGGCACAGCGTCCCCCGCAGGCTGGTCACGGCGCTCACTGAGGAGGAAGAGCGAATCGGCCGGCGGGCAGCCTATCGGTTCTTTCGGGACGCGGGCAGCGTTGTGGCCGGGCAACAGTTCGTGCGTGGGTTGGGGTCGGGGGGTGCGAGGCAACCACTCGACGGGCTGGACGTTACACTCCAGGCAGTCTCTGACTTGCAAGCAACCGGGAGGGAGCGAGGATCTGAGTGGGGCCGATTCCTCAGGGCCATGGACGGACTCTTTGACTACGCGTTTTCGCGGCCTGCGGATCATCTGACCGCTCCGCTAATGGACGGTCACAGATTAATGGAACAATTTGGGCTGGCTCCTGGCCCGGTTGTGGGGAAGATTCTGCGGGAATTGGCGGAGGCCCGGGCATCGGGATCTGTCGCCGACGTTGGCGAGGCCCTAGCGCTGGCAAAAGACCTGTTGGCAAAGGAAGACGATCAGGACGGGACGGGGACTTGATTTCAATTCACTAAGGGGGGGTGACGCAGCTGGAAGGATTGCCGAGGGTTGTTCAGGCCCGGCTGGCGACCACTACCCGCTCCAAGCGGGCCCGTGCTGCGCCGCTTTTGAGGACTTTCCTGACGCGGGCTATCCCATCCGGAATATCCTTAGCCAAGTCGAAGAGTTGGAGGATGACACCAGCGGTCAGGCAGGCCTGCTCAGTGGCGTCGCATTCGGCGTCTGCGAGTACGGCGGAATTCAGGGCTGCGTGGCCTGATGCGTCTGCGGGTCCGGGCACACGTACCCTCTCCTGGTGACCGAGGGCGTCGGGGTCAAGGACTAAATCGTCTACCGCGTCTTCAGCGAATACGTGTGACTTGCGTCCGACGGCCATTTCGACGGAACCTTCTTCTCCCTGGACTATGTAGCTACGTTTGGTGCCGGTCTGGACGGCGCGCAATCGTTCGATGTAGTTTCCGTGGAAGAATCCGCTGACCTGGTAGGGAGCGTTAGCCGGGTTCAGGAGTTTCTCCACGCTGTTGAGCACGGTTCGAAGGCCGAACTGGCGGCGCAGCGGCAGTAGGGCATGCCATTGCGGGGCGAAGTGTGCAGCTGACAGGTAGCCGACCCCGACGGCTTCGATCATGAGTTGCACGGCATCGGGTTCCAAGTCAACGGCGACACCCAGTTCGCGCAGAACCGGTCCCGGCCCGAAGCCCTCCTTGGTGGGTACACCTTCATCACCATGCAGGACGACCGGCAGCCCGATCTCGGCAAGAATAATGGCGATGGCAGGCGCCAGTTGCACGCTCCTTACCTTGCCGTCGTAGGGCACGGCAAGGTCGAGCAGCCCCTCGATACGGGGTCGGATTTGTGCAATCGTTTCTGCCCTTAACAGCGCGGTGAAACCCCGAATCTCGTCGACAGCCTCGCCTTTCACTCTCTGTGCAATCAGGAAGGCGCCGGCCTGTGCCGGAGAGCAGGTCTGGTCGACGATCTGGCGCAGAGCTTCGACAGACTCCTCGTAGGTAAGATCGCGCTTGAGTTTTTCGCCGCGCCCGACTGCCTGGACAAAGGGGATAAATGGAGCCGGATCCCGGTCCGTTTCATAGTGGGAGCGGACTTCTGGGGTCGCGGCCAGCATCTGGTTTTGTCCTTAGCAATAGGAGAGGAGGCGGGAAGGGAAGATGTTGTTCAGTCCGCACTCCCGAGCTGGCTGAGAAGCGAGTCAATGTCCGGAGCGGACGGTGCGCTCAGTTCGAAGGTCAGAGGCTCGCGGGGGTCGTTGGCGACGCGGGTGACGGTGGCGTCGTCGCCGAAGATTGCGGCGAGATTGTCTGAGAGCTGGGTCTGGGCAGCCGCGGCAGCAGAACCGGCGCCGTCACCATTTGCGGCGTTGGCGTAGTTAAGCCGATCCAGCAGGACGATTGTGGCGGCGTCTGTGCGCAACTTCAGTTTGCCCTTCAACTCCACATCACTCTCCGTCAACTTTACCCCATTCAGCGCCTGAGACAATGTCGTGCCGAGAGCTTCTGACAGATCTGATCCGGCGTCGCGTTTGCGTACGTACATGAGTCCGGGCCTGGCGTCGGTCAAGTCGACGACGTAGTCGGCTTCGTGGCCGACGAGAAGAAGCGCGGGACCGTCCACGATATGCTTATAGTCGGCCACGTCGAGAAGCAACTCGTTGGGCACGACGTCTTCCCGGATCCAGCGGTGGAAAACAGGGATAAAGTCCTCGACGTCGATCGAAAGTTCTTCAAAGAAGAACTTAACGCTCAGGCGATGGGGTGCAATCATCGTCTACTCCAGGGGCGGTGAAGGTTGTTGTCGACTGTACCAGGCAAGCCGAGTACAGTCGACGTAGTGCTATCAGATTTCTACCAGGACATTGCCGCCGACCTTGGATTCGCAGGCGTGGGTGGCCTCGATGAACAGGAGCGCCTCTTCGATCAACCGGTGGGCGGAATCATTGTCGGGATTTGGATTGGGGTTACTGTGGCGGTCGAGCAGGTACTGGCCGAATTTCCCCTTGGCGTACTGATCGAAGAACAGCTCGGTATCGAAGAAGCGGGTTTTGAACTCCTCCACGATGCGATCGGGGCTGTCGCCCACATCGAGGAACTGGGTCCGCACCAAGGCCCTGGCCGCCTTGAGCATGGATGAATAGGCCAGGGTATCTGCCCGTGCCGGGTCGTCTTCGTCCAGGGCGATTTGTGCTTCGAAGGCTTCCGATTCAGCAGGGGAAATCTCCATAGAGAAGAGTGAGACGACCTCGCCGGCACATTCACCGATGCCGATATCGCCCAAGCTGAAGACGCGGGGGTCTCCCCAGTCGGAGAAGAATTCGGGTTGCTGTTCAAAAGCCGGCAGCTGCATGAAGGGCTGAATTATGCTGCGAGCTTCCTTCTTGCCGATGCGTCCAATCCACTCCTGGAAGGTTTCGCCCTTTGTCCGCTCTTCCACATAGCGGGAGGTGATGGTATCGACGACTTCGGGAACGGTCTTGGAAGGCACGGCGCCGACGGCGAGCCCGTAGCTGCCGGCATTGTCGCGCCATTTGCCGCCCAGGATGACCTGGAAATGGGGCATCTTGAAGTTGCCGGAGCGGCGGCTGTTGCCGAAGAAGCCGATGTCGGAGACATGGTGCTGGCCGCAGGAGTTGAAGCAACCGCTGATTTTGATTTTCAGGTCCTTGATGGCATCGGGCAGAGATGCGCTTTTGGCGGTGAGTTGCGTGCGCAGCTCGCCTGCGAGCCCGCGTGAGGAGGCGATGCCCAGTTTGCAGGTATCGGTACCTGGGCAGGCGGTAATGTCCACGATGGTACCGGCGCCGGGATCGCCGAGGCCGATCGCTTTCAGTTCTTCGTACACGGCGGGCAGGTCGGAATCGGACACCCAGCGGAGGACGATGTTCTGTTCAACGGTGGTACGGATGTTGTCGCCGACGTATTTGCGAGCAATGTCGGCCAACTCCCAGGACTGCTGGGAGGTCAGATCGCCCAGGGGCAAATTTACAGTTACGACGCTGTAGCCTTCCTGGCGCTGATCATAGACGTTGGTTTCGAGCCATTGGTTGAATTCGGAAGAGTGCACCTGGCCGTTCAAGAAAGTTGGCGGTCTGGTGGGCTTTTCTTCGTAATGCGGGAGGGTATCGAGGTAGGCGGTCCAGCGGTCGTCGTGGGGCAGCGTCTTGCGTTCCTCATCGACGAGGCGGCGGAACTCTTCGATGCCCAGTTTGGCCACGAGGAATTTGATGCGGGCGCGGTTGCGGTTGCGCTTTTCGCCAAGCCGAGCAAAGACACGAGCGACTGCCTGCGTCTGCGGCAAAATCTCTTCTTCGGGCGTGAACTCGCTGAGAACCTTGGCCTGGTGGGGTACAGTGCCGAGGCCGCCGCCCACAAAAACCTTAAATCCTCGCTTGGGCTTGCCGTCCACTTCCTTTATCTGGGCAAGGTAGCCCATGTCATGCATCATGACCAGGCCACATGCTTCGGCTTCGCAACCGGAGAAGGCCGGCTTGAATTTGCGGCCGAAGTCCTGCACATCGTCATGGCCGAGCAGGAACCGGGCGTAGGCTTCGGAGTAGGGCGTGGCGTCAAAGACTTCGGTTTGGCAGACACCGGCCAGATGGCAGCAGGTGACGTTGCGGACGGAGTTGCCACAGGCTTCGCGAGTGGTGATGCCGACCGCGGCCAGACGACGCATCATGTCGGGCGTGTCCTCGATATGCACAAAGTGCAGCTGAAAATCCTGGCGCGTCGTGACGTGCAAGATGCCGTCGGAGTATTCGTCTGCGACCTGGGCCAACATATCAAGCTGATCAGGTGTCAGACCTCCGCCGGGCACTTTGATGCGCTGCATGCCGGGTGCGTGCCAGAGGGTATCGGGTCCTTTTACCCGGTTCTTTTCGTCGAACGCGAGCTCCCGGCTTTCAAAGCCGTCGTGCCGCTGGCCATTGTCGTAGCGCTGGCCGTACACGCCGCGACGCAGACGCGTTTCGGCGAAGACCTTTTCGTCCAGTTTCGCTTGACCCATCAGTTCCATCTGGCCTTCAAAGATATCGATTTCATGGGCCAGATCATCGGGCATTTCATCCGCCAAAATGTCTTTCCAACCGATGTTCGACACAGTTGTCTCCTTACCTGTTGTCTGCTTCGCGGCCAGAATGCCGGCCAGGATGAAGCGGGTAGCCCAGTATAGCGCTCAGTACCGATTCTCTCGTGTCCAACCGACCAATACTGGTAGGGGCTGACGAACAAGAACGGTAGAGCTTCGGGGCCATCTCGACTCATTCTCGTACTGGGTCGCTGTTGACAGCAATTGTAGGGCAGTCTCGCTTGATTTGTCAAGCATGTTATGTCGACGGGTGCATTCCACTTTCGCGGTATGGGCTTGTTTGCTTCAGGGGCGATGCTCCTGGCGTATTGGGCTTGACTGCGATAGCGAACCTGAAGCTACATTTTGTAGAGGCCTGTGAGTGATGACAGTGTTTCTTTCGGGCACTTTGGCGCTTTTCTTCCCGACCGACCGGACAGAAGTATGCAGCTGAGAACAGTCCAACTCTCCGGGATACGTGTACAGGACTGCATCTCGGGTGAGGCCGTCGAGTGCACTCAGAAGAAATGGCTGAAATGGGGATCGGGAGCACCCGGTAGGGGACGCTGCCGAGAGTGAGAAGCTCCACTCGGGGCGTTTCAGTTTTCTGCCAAGTTCGCTCGCGTACTGTCACTGATTTCGGATAAGCAGATGATCAGGCGCAGGTCTTGCAGATTTTTTTTGGCCTGTCCTTTTGATCCTTTATACTTTTTTGGTCATGTTGATTTGGTGCACGTGTTGCCGGGGACATGCTAGGGTTTGGCGACCTGACGGCGGCACTGACAAATCTGGAGGAACCGTCAGGACGGCATTTGTATGTGATTTCCCTGCTCGCCGGGGAACACATTTTTCTCATCGGGGAGGGAGAACACTCGGAACCAGCCAGGAGGCGGGATGAGGGGAAGCCCGACCGCCCAAATGCGAGGGGAGAGGAGCGAGGAGAGAGGAGAGAGAAGTCCGCTCGCCTCTTCCGGCATTTCACGGTCATTGAGGCGTAGTCGTTGCGAAAACTTTATCGAAAGGCAACAGGAAGTTCACATTCGCAGTTTACATTGGTAGGGGCGGGTGCGAGCTTGGTACATATGAATAAGACTAAGGAGTCAAGAATGAATGGAGAAAGAAATAGGCCCGCAGTGTCCTCGCGTGTGAAAGGGCGCCGGACAGCAGCCGGGCGGGGAAAGAGGAAAGTAAGACTTTTGGTGGCACTGCTGATTCTGATTGCAGTGCTTGCCAGTGCGTGCGAAGGGGTGGAGACCCCATCAGCCAGTTCAGGGGAGACGATGGGATCTGGTGCTGAGCAGGCGGCGGCCCCAGCCGAAGAGGGCGAACAGGCGCAGGCTTACCTGGACCTGGACAGCGAGACGCTGGACATGAACGCGCCCATTCCACTGGATCCGAGCATACGCAAGGCACAATTGGACAACGGCCTGACGTACTATATCCGCCACAATACGGAGCCGGCCAACCGGGCAACGTTAATGCTGGCGATCAACGCGGGCTCCATACAGGAGGATGAGGACCAGTTAGGTTTGGCCCACTTTGTTGAGCATATGATGTTCAACGGAACCGAGCGTTTTCCCAAGCAGGCCTTGATTGACTATTTTGAGTCGGTTGGCATGACATTTGGGCCTGACGTGAACGCTTATACCTCGTTCGATGAAACGGTGTATTTCCTGGAATTTCCCACCGATGACGAGGACATAATCAGTACGACGTTCCAGGTGGCGGAGGATTGGGCCAGCCGGGCAACGATTTCTGATGAAGAGGTGGAAGGGGAACGCGGCGTCATCCTGGAAGAGGAGCGCTTGCGTGACCAGAATGCGAGCGGCAGGCTAAACAAGCAGTTGTTCCCGCTTTTGCTGGGGGAATCGCGGTACACTGACCGGATGCCGATTGGCGACATGGATATCGTGCAGAACACGCCGGGAGAGACTCTGCGGAGGTTTTACCGGGACTGGTACCGGCCTGACCTGATGGCGGTCATTGTCGTGGGCGACATCGATGTTGACGCCATCGAAGCCAAGATCACCGAGCATTTCGGCGGCCTGACTGCGCCGGAGCCGGCCCGGCCCAGAGTTTCCTACTCCCTGCCGGACTACGAAGACACGGGATATCTGATTCTCACCGATCCGGAGTTTCCGGTAACGATAGCTCAGATCATCTACCGGCAGGCGGCCCCGGACCTGAATTCGGCCGGTGTGTTCCGCGACCGGCTGATCGGCAATCTGTTCTACAAGATGTTGAATTTCCGACTCGACGACCTAACGAGGGAAGCGGACTCACCCTTCCTTGGGGCATTTGTCAGCGAGGGGCAGCTGGTGCGTGGCAACAACTACCAGGTGGTTGGCGTACAGGTGCGCCAAGGGGAGGCCCTCTCCAGCCTGGAGGCTGCCCTGACCGAGGTTGAGCGCGTGCGCCGACATGGCTTCACGGCTGCCGAAGTGGAGCGCGCCAAGTCGGAGATCTTGAACACGTATGAACGACTCTACAACGATCGTGAGAACCTGCGAAATCACTCGCTTGCCAGCGAATACAGCCGCAACTACCTTGAGAATGAGGCTGTTCCGGGCATCGAGGTTGAGTACAGACTGGTTGGCCGGCTGCTGGAAGGGATAAGCCGCGACGACGTCAATCAGAGGGCGGAGCTCTACGTAGGTGGAAGCAACCGTTCGGTATTTGTCGTCGGGCCGGAGCGGGACGCGGACAGCCTGCCCAACGAGGGCGAACTGGCAGCAGTTTTCGCAGACATCAGGGCGAAGGAGGTAGAGCCCTACCAGGACATCGAAGCGGTTACAGCGCTATTGACCGAAGTTCCGGAGCCGGCGGAGATCCTCTCGCGTCAGACGGACGAGACATATAACATCACGGATCTGACTCTGGCAAACGGAGCGAGAGTATTGCTCAAGCCGACTACGTTCAAGGAGGAGGAGATTCTCTTCAGCGCGTTCAGCCCTGGCGGGTCCTCGCTGGTCAGCGATGAAGACTATCCGGAGGCGGATTTCATCGACAGCATAGTTAGCCAGAGTGCGGTGGGCGATGTGAGCTACGCGGCGCTGCAGCGGCTACTGGCCGACAAGTCGGTGGCGGTCTCGCCCTACATCGGCGAGCTGGACGAAGGATTTTACGGCCATTCCGGCCAGGAGTACATTGAGACGCTGTTTCAGCTCGTATACCTGTACGGCACGCAGCCGAGAGCAGATGACGACGCCTTTGCAACGCTAAAGGACCAGTACACTGAGTCGCTGCGCAATCGAGAACTGGACCCACGCAGCGCGCTGACAGACGCCTTTATCGAAGCACGTTACGGGGATTCCGTACGACGCAACGTGCCCACGCTGGAGATCATCAGTTCGCTGGATCTGGAGCGGGCATTCGCCATCTATCAGGAGCGTTTCGCCGACTTCAGCGATTTCACATTCGTTTTTGTCGGAAACTTCGACCTTGAGCAGATGGTGGACTGGTCGCAGCGGTACCTGGGAAACCTGCCTTCACTGGACCGTTCGGAGACATGGCAGGACGTGGCACCGGACCCGCCTACGGGCGTCGTGGAAGTTCCAGTCTACCGCGGCCAGGACGAGCAGAGCCTCACGACCATACTGTTTACGGGGCCTGGTGAGGACACGCTGGAGAACCGGCTTCACTTACGCATGCTTGAAACGATCGTGGACATTCTGATGCGTGAGGAGCTGCGGGAGGCGTTGGGAGGCGTGTATGCGTACGGGGCATCTGCCTCATTGGAACCGGATCCGGACAGCCTGTATGAGATCTCACTCTACTTTGGCAGCGATCCTGCCCGGGTACAGGAGTTGGTAGATGCTCTGTTCGGGCTCATCGCCGACGTGCAGGCTGACGGGCCGAGGGAAGATCTGTTGGAGAAGGCCAGGATACAGATCGTACGCCAACGTGAGGAGCAGTTGGAACAGAATAATTACTGGCTGCGGGTCCTGGAGTATTGGGCCTCGGACGATGACGTCGATCTGGCCAACTTTGTCGATCTGGACGTTGTGGAGAGCAGAACCAACGCTGTGACGACGGAAGAGGTCCAGGCCTCGGCGGTAGCGTTCCTGCCGCTGGACCGGTATATTCTGGTATCGCTCTATCCGGAAGATTTTGAGGAATAGCGGTTGCCGAAGGGATAGACGAGAGCGGGCAGTTGACAGTCAACTGCCCGCTTTTTCATGTCAGAGCGGAGCGCGGCTTCAATGACCGTAGAAATGTTCGGTAGGATCGATAACGGAGTCCTGCCAGTCCAGATAGCGGGCGGCCTCCTCCAGATTTGCTGCCTTGCCGTCATCGACCAGTTGCTGAAGGGTGTCAAGCTGCATTTCGGTCAGCGTACCGGATTGCAAAGCGAGCAACCAACTGCTGAACTCCTCTTTTTCATCAATGCGCGCCATGGTCTGTTTTCCTCACTTTTTGGGCGCGAGCGCCGCTTCATATCGTAAACTCGACGTCGCTGCCATCTTCAAAATAGAGCTGCAGGTGTAGGGCATTGAGCCTGAAGTGGCTCATGCCCAAGCAGGCGCGTTCTGCCTGCGTGCGCTCGGCAGAGGCTTTCGCCCAGCGGCTTTCGCGGCCTTTGTGTTCAAACTGCAGGTAGCTCCCGTCCTCAAAAAAGAGAACAGCCTGGTTGAACTCTGAATTGGCAACGTAGCGGACAGCATGCGCGGCCGCGCTTTGCGCCTGGGAAAAGGATACCAGGTCGAATTGAAAGGAGCCATTGTCGCCGTTTGTTCGCTCTTCCATCTGGAAGCCTTTTCACCTGCCAGAGTACAGATCTTGCGATTCGGTGGGCAGGCTCTCGTTCATTGCGTTGTGGTGTTGGGGATGACTATACATTAGCCAATGTGATCGCGCAAGAGATTGCTTTGGGTGGGGCAAGTCAGAGCATGCAGATTAGAACGCCAGAATAGTCAACAGAGGGCACTCGCAAGAGGTGCCCCTACCAATTTGAGAGCATTGCAACGACTGGTTAATTCGTGATGCGATAGCCTATTTGCGTTTGAAGCGGGAGGCTTGTCAGCTTTTGGGACGTTGGAAGGAAATAGCATTCGACATGCTAGCTGGCTGGTGGGTTGGTCGTGTATGGCGCCAGATTTTCTTGAGGGGGGCGTGTGTGCTACGATTGCGGCATTCGTAATGGTACATTCCAGAGTTCAGAAATGGAGTTGTGCAATGAAAAAGCTGCTCAAGTTCCTCTTCTTTGTCGGATTTGCCGCGGGGGTAGTTTATGTGCTGAAGCAGGTTTTGGGGGGTACGCAGCCGGAAGGGGCAGGCAGCGGAGTATTGCCTGAAACGCCGGTGACCCCTTTGGAAGATATGCCCTTGGGCGGCGAGGTAAGCCCGCAACTCCTGGACATCCTGGTTGACCCAGAGGACAAGGGGTCACTTCAATTGATGGACGACAGCAAGTTTCTGCTTAACCCCCGCAATGGCTATCGGTATCCGATTCGCAATGGGATTCCGGTGATGCTCATTGAGGAGGGGAAGAAGTACCAGGATGAAAGCCTGATTCAGAACGGGCAGGAGCAGACGGAGGCTTCGTCGGCCTGAGGTTTTTCCCAATTGCCGGGGACAGAAGACCGGCGTGCGGGAGGGCATGGCGGAAGCCGTTTCACGTACGGCGGAAGCTCGGTCCTAATGGTAGTGCAGTGTAAATCGCAGAGGAGCCTGGCGGCCGTTAGTGCGCCGGGCTTTTTTGATTCTCAGAGGCTGTGCCGGCTCTGAAGAGTTCCTTTCAGGCGAGGGCCGCCGGGGGGCTACCGTCCGGCTGGCCCCTCAGAGGGTCTGCTGGGAGCTCGATGGTAAAGTTTGCGCCGTCACGGTTTTCCACGCTCACACGTCCGCCGTGCGCTTCGACGGCGCTTTTGACGATGGCAAGGCCCAATCCTACGCCGGGAAGCTGTTCGCTCTTGTCGCCGCGATAGAAGCGCTCGAAGATCTGTTCCTGGTCGGCCGGCTGGATTCCCGGCCCACTGTCGGCTACGGTCAGAAGCGTAGCATGGGCTTCCCCGGCGGCGGCAAGTTCGACGAATCCCCCTGGCTGGGTGAATTTCAGCGCGTTATCCAGGAGGTTGGCCAGCGCCATCCCAAGGCTGGCCCGGTCACACCAGATCGTGTCGAGTCCTTCGGCCAGAGACAGGCGCAGGTCGATCTGTTTGGCCGCGGCAGTCGACCGGAATGGGGCCAGAGATTCTTCCAGGAGGCCTGCGAGGTCATGCTGGGCGATATCCAGGGCTGCGACGCCGCCTTCGAGGCGGGAAAGGTCTAGCAAGTGACCTGTCATCCATTGCAGTCGTTCCAGCTGTCGCTGGCTTTCGCCCAGGAACTCGGAACGCGTTTCCGGTTCTCCGCCGGCCTGGCCCTGCAGGATCTCGATGAACTGGCGCAGGGCGGTCAGCGGAGTTCGCAGTTCGTGGGAGGCGTCTGCTATGAAACGGCGCAGGGCATCTCGTTCAGCGGCCAGGTCGGCAAAGGTTGCTTGAAGACGTGCTGCCATGCGGTTGAAGCGGCGGGAGAGGTCGCCGATTTCACCGACCGTTTCGGGCGCGCGTACGGCCAGGTCTCCCTCTTCCATCTGCTGGGTTGCGGTTTCGAGGGCCATCAAGGGGGCAGTCAGTGTCCGGCTCATCAGGAATCCGAGCATGACGGCCACGAGGACTGCGCCCAGCCCTGCCACCATCAGTGCGCGACGAATGGCGAGAAGCGGCTCGGCAAAAAAGGTGAATCTGTTGGTCATCTGGACGTAACCGACAACCTGATCGTCGTGTTGGACGGGGACGGTAACTTGAGGTCCTTCTGCAGGCGGGGGCACGGCCCCGGGGGCGTAGCCGAAAACAATGCGCCAAATTCGCGGCGTCGAAAGAACATTGAGCGTCACGGCGCGATTTTGCGTTGTGTTCTCGTTGTCAAGTGAAGCGTCACCAGGATCGACGATGACCAGCCTGTCCCCCAGGAAGCCGGGACGTCTTTCGAGCGACAGGGCGGCCGCCTCCTCATCCTGTGTGCCGCCCTCGTCAAGGTCCATGGCGAACATTCCGCGTGGGTGCCCGGAACCGGAGATCACGATGACAGGGCTGACCATACCCTTCTGCCAGTTCTCTCTGTCACGGCGGGAGAGGTCGCTGAGCAAGCTCAGTAGGGCAGGCCTTGAATCTAAAGGGGCCAGGCGCATCTGTGAGTGGGCAAGCGCCCGATGGTCACTGTCCAGAATCGTCAGTTCCGTATTGGTAAGGAAGCCGGAAGTTATCGCCAGTTGTTGAAGACGAAGGCCCTGATTCGAGCGGACCAGGAGCGGCTCAGCCATGCGTGCTACGGCCTCGGCGTTGAGGACGAGCGTCTCATATTCGCGGGCGGCCATGTATCGAGTGAGCAGGCCGAGGGCGACGACCCCGATAAGCAGGATCGTTAACAGAGTCAAAGCAGTGTAGCTAATGATCAGACGCCAGCGAATCGAGTTCAGCATGTTTGCATCTTTACACCATTAAGGGACGGGCCAAGCGGTCTCGATACGTCGCCTTCCGTACTGGTCCTGCATAGAAGAGTCCGCTCTGCGGTCTGTCAGCCGAACGCAGAGCGGAGTGCGTTTTGGATTTGCCAGCTTCTGAGGCGGGTGCACTTCACTATGCAGGGTCGCTTCAGAAGCTGGTGGTCATAAAGGCAGATATGTTTTATGAACTGCTCTGCGACTCGTGGGCGTTCTTCTGCTCTTCCCGGTCCTGGTCATGCAGCTCCTTCATCTGCATGCGAAGGCGTTCGAGGGGCATGATGGAGACACCCAGAAATGCCTTGTCCTCATCTTCGGGATGGGCGCCGAGCGTGACTGTTGTTGCAATGGTCTCACCGTTGCGCGTCGCTGTTATTTCGACTTCATCACCTGGACTGTGACCGGCCAGGGCCTCGACCAAGTCCTCATAGCCGGAGATTTCGGTGTCGCCAACCGCGGTGATCACATCGCCTTGCTGCAGTTCTGCGAGAGCCGCCGGCCCCTGGTCCTGCACGCTCATCACGAGAGCCCCGTCCGGCAGTTCGATGAAGGGGAAGCCGTTGCCGAACCGGCCGCCAAACGGCATTGCGAAGCCAAAGCGGTTGCCCCACGGCTGACGGCGGTCATGATCAGGTCGGTTCATATCGCCACGGAATCGTTCTGCCGGTGCGATGCTAACGCCGATGAAGGCTTTTTCACCGTCATCCGGATGTGTGCCGAGCGTCAGACTCAGGTTCGTGGTCTCTCCTTCGCGATCCACTGTCAGGTCGACAACGTCACCGGGGCTGTATGCGGCAACGGCCTCAGCCAAGTCTCTCATACCTGTAATCTCGTTGTCGTCAATGGCGGTGATCAGGTCGCCGGCCATCAAGCCGGCTGTCGCGGCCGGGCTCTCGTCCAGCACCGCGGTGACCTGCGCGCCATCGCCAACGAAGATGGGGAATCGTTCCATCCCTCTGAAACGCTCGAAATTGGGGCTGCGTCCGAAGCCAGGCATTGCCGGAGCACGCCCGCGCTGCGCTCTCATGCCCTGGATCCGGGGAACATCCGGCGCCACGCCCAGAAGCGGGTAGCCGTCCCTATCGGCCAAGGTGACTGTCAGCGTCAACTCTTCGTCGCCGCGCTTCACCGTGAGTTCAAGGATGTCGCCCGGGTCGCGCATCAGGATGACGTGCTGCAGCTCGGCGGCGGTATTGACCATGTCACCGTCGATGGCCAGAAGGATGTCGCCGCGCGCAAGGCCGGCCTCGGAGGCTGGGGTCTCCTCGCCGACCGCCACGATCAGAACGCCGGGTTCCGGCTTGATGCGTTCCGACAGCGAAGCCGCCGAAGCGGTGCCTGCCAGGGCCAGAAAGGCAAAGAGGGCCACTGCGACCAGGACCCCAAGCTTCCGTTTGGACATGTTTGGCGAAGGTATGGCGCCGGTCATTCGTATTTGCTGTCTCATTCTATTCTCCTTTAGCTGTGCTACACAGTGCGGTTATACCAGTGACTACAGTTACAGTGTAGCGCCTCAAATTGAAAGGCTGGTTGCCTTTACATTAAGGTTTCGCAATAAAGGAAAACTCCTTTGCCAGCCGGCAAATTGGGCTGATGAGCCTGTTCAGACTTGGGGCCAAGAATGACGAGCAACGCTATTTGAATCATGGCGGCTGAGCAGCCGGCGACCAAGCCAGAGGACATTTGTGCATTAGAAAGCAGCACGCAGTTTGTCTCAGCTCTGGAACTTGTAACCGAAGCCGCGGACAGTTACAAGTTTTGTCGGGTTGGCCGCGTCGCGTTCGATCTTCTGGCGCAGGTGCCGGATATGTACGTCGACTGTGCGGTCGCTGTTGACATCGCCTTCGTATCCCCACACGGCCTCGACGAGGCCACTGCGGCTGACCGGCACGTTGGGCCGAGCGGCAAGGTAGTGAAGCAGCCGAAACTCGGTAGGCGTAAGCTCGACGATCTCGCCTTCCAGGCGCACTTCGAGATGCGTCAGGTCGATTTCAAGATCCTCGAATCGGTGGACCTGGGTATCAGATTGGGCAGCCAGTTCGCCGTAGGCGCGGCGCAAGAGGGCGCGAATCCGCGACACCAGTTCGCGCAGACCGTAGGGCTTGACCATGTAGTCGTCGGCTCCCAGTTCCAGGCCAAGCACTTTGTCTAGTTCTTCATCTCTGGCAGTCAACATCAGGATCGGTTGACGATGGCTCTGGGAACGAAGGGCTCGGCAGACGTCATAGCCACTCATATCGGGCAGACGCAGGTCGAGAGTGATCAGGTCGGGCTGTTCTCTCTTGGTCATTTCAAGTGCCTGGGCGCCGGTTTTGGCCCAGAAGACTTCGAACCCTTCCTGCTTCAGCGCGTACTCCAGGCCCCTGGCAACGGCTGGTTCGTCTTCCACGATCAGTACGCGTTCCCGTTTCATGCTCCGACCTCCTGAGATTGCGGTCGTATCGGCGCTTTGAGTCGATGGAGACTGCATGAAGCCGTACATCTCGCGGCCTCAATATTTTGGCGCCAACCTGCAGCCAGTGTACAATACGTGGTCGTAGTATACCTATCAAATGGAGGCTTTGCTACAGGGGAAGCAAACGGATCGGGCCCCGGGCATAAGAAAAGGGCCACAACCCGGTACACTGGTGCGGCTGAGTTCTTGGTCCTGCTTTATGCAGGAGAGCAGGACCGTTCACCCTGAGCAGTCGCTGGAGACGGGAAGGACGTTAAAACGATGGCTCGCATGAAAGTATTGCTAACCGAAGATATTCCCAGTTTGGGCCTTGCCGGCGAAGTCCATACGGTGGCAAGAGGCTATGCCCGCAACTATCTGCTCCCGCGAAGAGAGGCGATTCTGGCGACCAAGGGCGCCTTGAAACAGGCGGAGGATATTCGCCAGGCGGCGATACGAAAGCGTGCGCAGGAACGGTCGAATGCCGATGCCCAAGCGGAGGTCCTTGGCGGGCAGCAGTTGCTCTTTAACGTGAGGGCAGGAGATAACGACCGGCTTTACGGATCGATTACCACGTCGGATATCGCCGAACGATTGGAGGAGACAGTCGAATTCGAAGTAGACCGCAGGCGAATTCTACTGAGCCAGCCGATTCGGGAATTAGGCCTGTACGACGTGACAATTCGGTTGATGGCCGAAGTAGAGGCTACCTTTGCCGTTGCAGTTGTGCGGGAGAACGAAGGATGGGCAGACGCCGAACAGAGAGAACAGGACCGTGAGGCGGCGGCTCAAGCAGAAGCGGAAGCTGAGGCGGCGGCAGAGTTGTTAGATGACGAATCAGATGCCGATATGGAGGATGACTCGGCAGAAGGCTGATCTCAGCCGTCGTTCGCATAGAATACGTTAGAGAGTATATGACGGACAGGGTGCAGACCCTGTCCGTTTCTGTTTGTCCGGGTAGGGCGAGTGAGGGCCGCAGGTGGTGCGGGACTCTCAACAATCTTTACCCGTTGAATCATCAGGGCCCTTCCTTAGAACGGCCTTGAAGCCCGGCCTTTTCAGCAGATCAGTTCACTACTTCACCCCCTGCGAGGACTGGCGCGGGGATGGGCGCCGGATGGTCTTCAGGCCGGGGTGCATCCCAGACTAGGAGTGAGGACAGTCTGGCGGGGAATCCATGGCTGCGGTGGCTGGAATTGATAAACGTCTTTTGGCGGGACGCAGTGCAGGCCCCAGGCTTGGCCGTACGGTGGAGTCCGTCAGTTGGGGACCGTGCGAGGGCAGGCACAAGGCCGGCACCTGCGGGGATCTGATGGGACTGACGGGACGTGGTCTGGCCAGACACCTTCGATTAGGCACCTGTCACCAATATCGACA
>JAPPKT010000633.1 GCA_028819675.1 Caldilineaceae bacterium
TGTAGGTGAGGCCATCTGCTGCGACGTCGATGGACTTGGCCAGTACCAGTTCCTGCTCGTTGAACTCGTCAACAGTCACGAGCGGATTCTGGATGTTGATGATCATCACCCAGTGGACTGTGGGACCCATGAAGGCCGGGCTGAGGCCGGCTACTTCCTGATGGCCTACCCAGGTCATGGTGCCGCCCTGTTTGGGGCCGCTCATTTCGGCGGCAGGGGCTTCCTCAGCTGCGGCGGCGGGGGCTGCTTCGCCGGTGTCGGCGGCGGGGGCCGCGGGTGCGCAGGCTACCAGGAGGGCAGCAGAGCCGCTGAGGGCGGAATAACGCAGAAAATCGCGCCTGGTCAGTGAATTCTTCTGTTTCATCTGTGACTGTCTCCTTGACTTGATGCAACTATGGTGTGATAGCGGTCGACCAGTGGCCGTCCAAGTTGAATGGGATAGCGTTTGATGACCCCATTTTAGGTGAAGCTATTGCAGGCGGGGCCAATTGAAAGGACGAGCGAACGACTCTACGGGAACTGCGGTTTGGCCGCCCAGCCTCCTCCTGGTCAGGAGTTGAAGGGCACGAGGGGGGAGACTGTTTGGCACGAAGAACGAACTATGTGCGACTTTGCACGTTTTTTGCAGGCCCTTGCCTCGTCAGTCTGTGAGAGTATAAACAGAGATAGAGGTGCTGTCAAAAAATGGGGCAATTCTGACGGTAGGAGTCATACCAATGCGGTTACCCGACCTTTTGAATTACTGAGATGCGTCTTATGACAGATGACGGCACACCGGGGGAGTCGTAGATTTAGGGCAGGTGAGGGGGCAGGGATTGTGTTAGAATGTCTGGGGTCAAGCGGAATGTTATTGACTGGGAGAATGGAATGCAATGAAGGGAGATACGAGGTTCATTCGGACACTGCAGTTGCGAAATCTATTGTCGTTCGGGCCGGACTCTGAGCCGATTGAATTTGGGCCGCTGAATGTGCTGATCGGACCGAATGGGTCGGGGAAGTCGAATGTTATTGAGGCAATCGATCTACTTCGGGCGTCGGCTACTGATTTGGCTGCGCCGGTGCGCGCTGGAGGTGGTGTGGATGAATGGCTTTGGAAAGGGTCAGAATCCGCGCCTACTGCTGAAGTGGATGCAACCATCTATCATCCGGCTGGAAACATGCCTTTGCGCCACAGAATCAATTTCACGTCGGTCGGTAGGCGATTTGAGATGATAGATGAGGCAATTGAGAACGAGAAAAAGAGATCCTCTCAAGAAAAGGATGTGTTCTTCTTTTACCGTTTTCAAAGAGGTCACCCTGTGCTAAGTGTTCGCGAGGTTGATAGTGATGGGGTGATCCCCGAAGGCGAAAGGAAAGAAAGGAAGTTGCGGCGTGAAGAACTCTCACCCGATCAATCTGTGATTTCGCAGCGCCGAGATCCGGACTTGTATCCTGAGATTACATATTTGGGAAACCAATACAAACAGTTCAAACTATATCGGGAATGGAACTTGGGGCGCACTTCAGCCCCTCGCCATCCGCAGCCCGTTGATCAACCTAACGACTTTTTGGCTGAAGACGCCAGCAACCTGGGGCTAGTTCTCAATTACCTGGGCCATACTGGCAATACGAAAGATACTTTGGATGCGCATCTCACAAGGTTTTATGAACAGTACAGAGACTACTCCGTCTCAGTTGAGGGCGGAACTGTACAGGTTTTTATGCGCGAAAAGAATCTGCATGAGTGGGTTCCGGCCTCCAGACTGTCAGACGGCACCTTGCGCTTTCTTTGTCTGTCCTCCATCCTTTGCCACCCAACCCCCAAGCCTCTGATTTGTATAGAGGAGCCAGAAATAGGGCTGCATCCAGATATTCTCCCTATCATTGCAGAAATGCTCGTCGAGGCTTCTGGGCATACACAGATCATCGTTACTACTTATTCTGACATTCTTGTCGATGCGCTGACTTATGTCCCTGAAACTGTACTTGTATGCGAGAAGGAGAGAAACTCGACAGCAGTGCTGCGCCTAGACCAAGACGAGCTAAGTGCGTGGCTAAAAGAATATTCATTGGGCGAACTATGGCTTCGGGGCGATTTGGGTGGGAATCGATGGTGAGCGTGGAGATTTATGTAGAAGGGGGAGGCCAAAGTAAGTCATTGAAGTCCAATTGCCGCGAAGGGTTTCGTGAGTTTTTCAAGAAGGCAGGACTGGAAAACCATCTGCCGAGGATCAAGGCCTGCGGAAGCAGAAACAATGCTCTGGATGACTTCTTTGGAGCGTTGCACCAGGCGAGAGATGACATGATACCTATTCTACTAGTGGATAGCGAGGGCACAGTCCAGCGAAACAACAAGCCGTGGGAGCATCTACGTTCGCGCGATGGTTGGGACCGCCCTGACGGTGTAACAGATAGTCAGGTGCAATTGATGGTACAGAGTATGGAATCCTGGTTCTTGGCGGATGTCTCCACGCTGGAATCATACTTTGGGCCCGGCTTCCGGTCCGCTGCGATTCCACAACGAGATGACATTGAACGCATACCCAAAGAGGATGTTTTCGAGCAACTTGGGTCTGCCAGCAGAGGAAGCAAAAAACGCGCATATAGCAAGGGGCGCCATTCTTTCGACATTCTGGCCAGGATCGACCCGGAGAAAGTGATACGGCGTTCGCACTTCGCTAAAAGATTGATTGATACCTTGAAGAGTTACATCATCCCCACATAGATCGTCAGGTTGTATCAAATCCATCAGTAACACTCGAAGGAAGAAGCCATGAACAGCGCGCAAACCGTAACCGTCCCCTCCCGCTCGTGGTTTGGGGATGTAGATCGCACGCTTACTTTTCCGGCTGGCTGGGAACTTCACGTCTGCGGGAGCGAGGATGCCCCCGCGCTCAGTGCGGCGGAGATTGCGGCGGCGTTTGATAGTCCGATAGGGACGCGGCGCATCCGCGACGCAGCAAGGGGAAGGGCCAGTGCCGCTATCATTGTCGATGATTTGAGCCGACCTACGCCGGCGGCGGAGATGCTACCGTATGTGCTGGAGGAGCTGGCTGAGGCCGGCGTTCCTAAAGGCGAGACGGTAATTGTGGTCGGCGGTGGGACACACCGGCCGCTGACGGATGAGGAGATGGTGAAGAAGGTTGGCGCGGAGGTGGCGGCAACTTATGCGACGACTTCGCACGATTTCATGGCGGGGAACCTGGTCGCTTACGGCAGTCTGGAGGACGGGACGCCGATCTATATCAACCGCATTGTGGCCGAGGCCGAGTTCAAGATCTGTGTGGGGGGTATCTTTCCGCACGGCTCGGCCGGTTTTGGGGGCGGCGCCAAGCTGATCGTGCCGGGGGTGGCGGGCTTCGCCACCATCTTTCATTTCCATGGGTTTTCGCCCACCAGGGGACAAGGCAATATCGAGCGCCGGAAGCCGTCGGAGGAGGATATGGGCAGGGTGACGCTCATTGATGGCGGTGTGCGGGATCTGCGCGACGTGGCTGAGGAGGTGGCGGGCAAGATTGGATTGGATATGGTGGTCAACAGCGTCATCACCAGCCGCAGGCAGATTGCCGGTCTCTTTGTCGGGGACTATGTTGAGGCACATCGCGCGGGGGCACGTTTCGCGCAGAGGACTTACGGAACTACGATTCCGAACCGGCTGCGGCAGGAGGCGGATGTTGTGGTCTGCAACGGGTATCCACTGGATGCGGATCCGGTGCAGGGGTCGAAGGCGCTGTGGCCGCTGCCCTATTTTGAG
>JAPPKT010000004.1 GCA_028819675.1 Caldilineaceae bacterium
AGTGGATGAGCTACATCGCCGGGCCGAGCATCGAAATCCTCGAAGGCCATCTCGAATCCGCCGCCGCCGATGGGAACATCCCCTACGTCTCCACCCTCGGCGACTACATCAGCGGTGCTGAAGCCGATGCACGCTGGGCAAACCTCAGCGCCTGGTACGCAGATAAAGGACATTTCTGGGTCGGCAACGGGCCCTTCTACCTCGAAGAGGCCTTCCCCACCGAGAAGACCGTCCAGCTCATCCGTGTCGAAAACTTCCCCGATGCCTCCAGCAAGTGGGAGGGCTTCGACACACCCATGATTGCCGAAGTCGCCATCGACGGCCCGGCCCGCGTCGCCTCCGGCGATGAGGCCACCTTCGAAGTCATGATCGACTTTGGCGGCGACGCCTACGCCATTTCCGACATCGACGAAGTCAAGTACCTCGTCTTTGACGCCCTCGGCGAGCTCGCCCTCACCGGCACCGCCGAAGCCGTCGAGGATGGTCTCTGGCAGATCACCCTCAGCGCCGAAGACACCGCCGGCCTCGAGTCCGGCGCCAATAAACTGGAGGTGGCCGTCGCGCCCCTGCGCGTCAGCATCCCCACCTTCTCGTCCCTCGAGTTCGTAACCACGAACTGACCTTGAATCCGTGAAACAGAGGAGCGATTAGCGAACAGTGAGAAGCAAGGAGAGAGAGGTTTTCTCTCTCTCCTCTCTCCTCTTTACTCTCTCCTCGTTCTGAAAGGACCCTCAATGACCGACGCAGCCCTACCCCTCCAACCCGACGCCGCCAGCGCCGAAAGACCAGAAACACAAAGCACGCTCGCCCGCGTCGTGCAGTACACCGGGCTGCGTATGGTCGCCCTCTTCTTCACCATCCTCATCGGCGTCTATCTGACGATTCTGCTCGCCAATATGGGCGGCTATGTGGATGAGATTCGCAAGAACCATATCCGCGAACAAGTGGCGCTCTCCGTCGGGTTTGATGATGAATTCAAGAACATGACCTCCGAAGAACGCCGTGAACATATCGAAAAACTGGTCGCATTGCAGGAAAAGCGCATGGGGCTCGACCAACCCTTCCTCCTGCGCAGCTTCCGCTTTCTCTTGGGCGCCATGATTCTCGACCTCGGCTGGGCCGATAACATGTCCAGCGACAGCGGCTCGCGCATGGTGCGTAACATCATCTTGGAGCGTCTTCCGGCTACCTTGCTTCTCTTCGCCTCCTCCTTCTTCATGCTCTTCTTCGTCGGCATCTTCGTCGCCCTCTATCTCTCTCGCAACTACGGCAGCAGGCTCGACAGAGTTATCATCGGTCTGGCCCCCACTTCCGCCGCCCCCAGCTGGTTCTACGGACTCTTTTTCATCCTGCTCTTCGCCGCACTGCTGGGCTGGTTCCCTTTCGGGGGGCTCGTCGTCGCACCCCCGCCCGATTCGATCGTTAACTACGCTCTGAGCGTCCTCAACCACATGGTTCTGCCCGTCACCGCCATCTTTTTCAGCGCCATCTTCTTGGGCGTCTACGGCCAGCGTACCTTTTTCCTCATCTTTTCCAACGAAGACTATGTCGACATGGCCCGCGCCAAGGGCCTGTCCGACCGCGTCGTCGAACGCCGTTACATATTGCGCCCCACCATGCCCACCATCGTCACCGGCCTGGCGCTCTCAATCATTGGTCTCTGGTTCGGCTCAATCGTACTCGAGACCATCTTCAACTGGCCGGGTCTCGGGCGGCTCTTCTATCTTGCCACCAACATCTTTGAAACCTCGGTGATCGTGGGCTCCACCGTTATCTATGCCTACCTGCTCGGCATCACCGTCTTCTTCCTTGATATCGTCTACGCCCTTTTGGACCCGCGCGTCAAAGTGGGCGGCAGTCCCGGAGGGCATGTATGACAGCAATTCGCCGCACCCTCTCCGCTCTTTCCCAATATCCTTCCGCTGTCGCCGGTCTCGCCATAATCACCGCCATGGTCCTCTTCTCCATCTATACCGTCATCGCCATCCCCTACAGTGAAGCGATTACCCTCTGGCGCGGCGGAGAGGGCGTATGGCTTGAAAACCCGCGCACCGCCGCACCCAAATGGGTCAACCTCTTCCCCGGCGTCAACCTGCCCGAAACCATGATCCTGGGCCCCGCCGGCGAATCCGATGACCCTGCCGTACACAAGGAGCGCCAGGTAGTCTCCGAAGAGATGACCGACGTCATCACCACCTTCACCTTCGAATACACCGCCGACGACTTTCCCCAGGAGATCTCCCTCTTCCTCACCTCTGAGCATGAACAGAAACGCCCGCTCGTGTCTCTAACCTGGCTGACCCCCGACGGACGCGAAATCCGCATCGCCGACGTTACCGTCGAAGGACCCGTTACCGTCCGCTTCTCGCAGGAAGAAAAACTGCAAAGACGTCTCGACGGCCAAAGGGCCGAAATCGCCCTCTTCGCCGACCCCGCCTCCGACGAAGACGACCCCAGGCCGCTCAAGGGCGCCTACCAGCTCGTCGCCGCCGGACTCGTCTTCGAAGATGACGCCGATGTCGACGCCCGCCTCGTCGTCTACGGCCAGGTCTACGGCCTCGCCGGCACCGACCACCTGCGCCGCGATCTCTTGTTGGCCCTCATGTGGGGCATGCCCGTCGCCCTTGCCTTCGGCCTCCTGGCAGCCGTGGGGACCTCCGTGAGTACCTTCATCGTGGCCGCCATCGGGGCTTGGTTCGGCGGCTTCGTTGACGCCGCCATCCAGCGCATTACCGAGGTCAACCTCATTCTGCCCGTCCTGCCCATCCTCATCATGATCGGCCTCTTTTACTCGCGCAGCATCTGGGTAATGCTCGCCGCCCTGATCACGTTGAGCGTATTCAGTTCAGGCATTAAGACCAGCCGCGCCGTCTTCCTGCAGATAAAAGAGTCGCCCTACTTCGAGGCCGCTCGCGCCTACGGCGCCGGCAACTTCCGCATCATCTTCCTCTACCTCATCCCCCGCCTGATTCCCACCCTCGTGCCCGGCTTTGTCGTAGCCATCCCCTCCTTCGTCTTCGTCGAGGCCACCCTCGCCGTGCTCAACCTCGGCGACCCCCTGCTCCCCACCTGGGGCAAAGTGCTCAGCGACGCCCGCGTCAACGACGCCCTCTACCAGGGCAACTACTACTGGGTCCTCGAGCCCGCCGCCCTCCTGCTCATCTCCGGCCTCGGCTTTGCCATGGTCGGTTTCGCCCTCGACAGGGTCTTCAACCCCAGATTGCGAGATCTGTAATGGCCTTTTCCGACCCGCCGGTACTGCAAATCGAGGACCTGCGTCTCTATTTCCGCACGCAGCAGGGCGTCTTGCACGCCGTCGATAACGTCAGCCTCAACCTGCGCCGCAACGAGGCCATGGTCATCCTCGGCGAATCCGGCTGCGGCAAGACCTCCCTCACCAGGGCCATTCTCCGCCTGCTCCCCCGCAACGTCCACACATACGCCGGCAGCGTCAAGATCAACGGCCGCGAAATCATGCAGCTGAGCGACGAAGAGTACCGCCAGCAGGTGCGCTGGGTCCAGATCTCCCTTGTGCCCCAGGCCGCCATGAACTCGCTCAACCCCGTCCTCAAAGTCGGTGACCAGGTCGCCGAACCCCTCCTTTCCCACTACGGCATCCCCCGCAGCGAGGCCCTCGATCGCGTCGCTACCTCCTTTCAGCACGTCGGCGTCCCCGCCGACTTCATCAGACGCTACGCCTTCGAGCTCAGCGGCG
>JAPPKT010000195.1 GCA_028819675.1 Caldilineaceae bacterium
ACGCCCCCTCTCCTGTCCGCGCCGTAGCGAGTGTGTGGGTAATGTGAAGTTGTCGTCTCGCGGCGACCGGGCTTCACCCCTACACCCCGCGTCTTGGTAGGTTCCGAATATGTGCCAGCGCAGGCCAGCCAGGCGAGGCAAGTCCCATATATTCACAACCTTCACCACGATGATTATCGCGAGTCCGCTACTGAAATACTGACGAAACATTCCGCCCAGACAGACCGCACGCAGTACACACACTGAACATGGCTTAGTAGCTACGCGTCCGGTTCCGACGGCAGAGTGTAGCTGCAAACAGGAGAGGCAACTCGGCCCTCTGAACTGCGCAGTCGACAATCGGCCGAGAAGAGGAAAGTATCCCGAGCGGAGATCAGAATCTCTGCGAAGAGGACTGCCAGGCGTTCAGATGGAGGAATGTGGATCTGGGACTTAAGGCGATCCGCATAGAAGCCGTCACTTTCTGCCCCTACCCCAATTGCGCGTGGAAGGCATCCAATTGGGGCAGGATCCTGTCCCATGTAAAGTGTTCCTCGACAAAAGAACGACCGGCTCTTCCGAGCGCGCGACTGTGCTCGCCGCCGGCGTCTTGGTCGCGAAGCAATGACAGAACTGCGTCGGCAAAGGACTGGGCGTCATCGGCGATCAGGAGGTGTTCGCCGTCGCGAAGCGGGATCCCTTCAACGCCCAGGGAAGTGCTGACCACCGGCTTTGCGCAAGCCAGCGCCTCCAGGATCTTGAAGCGAGTGCCCCCGCCGACGCGCATCGGCGTAAGGTAAACTGATGCTCCTCGAATATAAGGAACGACATCGTCGACAGCCCCCGTCAACTCCACGTCCGTGTCCGTCCCCAATCTGTTGAGCCTGGGATGGGGATCCATGCCGACGATCTGCAACTTCACATCCAGCTGGCGCCGGATGCGGGGAAGCACCTTCAGCCCGAACCAGAGCATGGCATCCACATTGGGACGATAGTCCATCTTCCCCGTGAACACCAGCAGCGGCCGGCCGGGTGCTGGCAGCGGCTCAGACTCGTAGCGCGACATGTCGATGCCATTGGGCACCCTGACGATTGGGGTCTCCGGTGCTAAAGCGGACAACGCCCGCCGGTCGGGTTCACTGACCGATATGATTCCGTCAACCGCCCGGCAGAAGGCCTTTTCGTATTGATACAGTTTCCGCCACTGCAGTAAGCTGTAGCCCGCAGCGTGCCAGCGGTTCAGGCTTCGGGCGTCCATCTGAGCTGCTCGCCTCTGTAACAGAAACTCCACGTTGTGAGCGTCGAAAACAACCGTGGGCCTGTGTCCCGAAGCGCCCAAGACTTGGACCCCGTACGGCGCCATCTCCAACCCCTCAACCTGGACCAGATCATAGCTTTCTTCGTCCAGCATTCGTTGCAGGACATCGTGAGACCCATCATGTTCCAGCCGCAACGCCATATCCGGACTGGACGCTACGAGTGAATCGACAATGCGGCTGTGCAGAGGCCGCGCAGGTTGACGGAAACCTTCCACCCGGGAACAGATCTTCAACAGGCCTGGTTTGGGCCATACCTGGTCCTGGGGCGAGAGGCAAGTCAGGAGATGTACCTCGTGCTTCGAGGCGCAGTGGTGCAGAAGATGGTAGTTGCGAAGAGCTGCTCCCTGCCGCGGAGGGTAGGGGGACTGAGGCGTAAGGAAGAGAATCTTCATCGCCGGACGTCAGACAGAGGAGTGCTGCGCAGGCGCGGCCGGAACCGTCGTACTGTCGCAAACCATCCTATAGACGTCAAGGGTTTCCGAAGCTGCACGGCTCCAGCTGAATACGGAGGCGCGCTGCAAGCCTTTCTGGCTGAGCTCCTGGTGCAACGCCTCCTCCGTCAGGAGTCGGTGCATGGCGACTGCTATCTCTTCCCGGTTGGCGGGGTCGACGATCAGACCCGCATCACCGACAACTTCCGGCATGCTGCTCGTGTTGCTCACAATTGTAGGCGTTCCGCAGGCCATTGCCTCCAGCGGCGACAGCCCGAACCCTTCATAGAATGCCGGGTGTACGTGACAACGTGCCCCGACAAACAGCTGATGCAGATCTTCGTCAGGCACTCGGCCTACGAAAAATGTGCATTGACCAAGCTCCAGCTGTTCGACTTTCCGGTATATCTCCTCATACAACCAGCCGGGCTTCCCGGCCAGTACGAGGCCTGTGTCCTCAACGTAGTAATACTTTCGAAGATGGTAAAAGGCCTCCAGCAATCCTTCGATATTCTTGCGAGGTTCGATCGTGCTGACAAAAAAGATATACTTTTCCGGGATTCCGTATTTGGCCTGCATTGCCGCGCGGCATCGCTCTTGCGACAGGGGCCGGTAATGGGGCGCTGCCGCTTCGTATATGACGCTTATCTTCTTGGGTGAGGCGCCGAGTTCCCCAATGACGTCTCTCTTTGTACTTTCGCTGGGAACGATGATGTGCCGGGCATGAAGAACAGCCCTGTCGATTTGACTGTAATAGGCAGCGTGAGTTTCAGTCAGAAAATGGGGCCAGCGCAGGAATGCGAGGTCGTGGACGGTGATGACCGAAGGGATGCTGCTGTTTAAAGGAGGGATAAAATCCGTACTGTGAAGAAGGTCCAGAGAATGAAATGACAATTCGGCCGCCAGCATCGACTGTTCAACGCGTGAATGAACAGGCGTGAACAAGGTGCGCCGATGAAAGTTTGGCGCCTTTGAAAGTGGTTCTCGCTGCTTGCGGTGCTGGAAAACCGTGTACGTCGAATCCCGGTCCTGTAGCGCAAGCTCTTCAATGAGATGCTTCGTATAGCGACTGATTCCTGCCGGCTGATGGTAACTCAACCGAGCGTCTATACCAACTCGCATGGTCTCAACGTTCACTTGATGGGAAAAGTTCGCCCTGTGCCCCTCCTCGTTGCTTCGTCACAGGACTGCTGCGGACACAAATCAGAGGTCTTGGCAGGCCGGGGATACCTGTGCTGGCGCGGACACACGCGAAGAATTTTATCAGCACCTGATTTATCGGTCAAATGGAATTGTAATGCTGTCCCTAAGTTTTCGTCTTCAATTCGACGATCGATCCCAGGAGTTCCTGAGTGTCAAGGTAAGCCCACACCGCGCCAGGGTCCAGTGTCGACCCGCCGCTCTGGAGAATGTCCACCTCCAACTCCCGTGCTACGCCCTCGGGATCGGGCACTCGGAAGAGCAAATGGTGCAGGCCCTCTCCCTTCTCCTCTAGGAACTCGGAGTAGATGTTGTCTCCCTCAAGAGGCTCGATAAACTCGATCTGCACGGCGCCGGCCTCAATGAAGGCCAGTCTCATGCGAAAGTTTCCCGGCCTGCCGCGAAATGTTGATTGCGCATCCAGATCGCTGCCCTCGGGCGGCCAATCCACTACTACCGCAGGGTCCAAAGCGAAGCGCTCTGTCCACGCATTTGCCGTGGCGCGGGCGTCTCGCACAACGATGCCCACCTGTACGATCGATCCCAATTCTATTTTTTCCATATGCAGTTTCTGTTAGCGGGTCCTTTTACCCATTTACTATCTGACCGCGGCCTAAAAATACAAGTGGGAGACAACGTTTATGAACCGCCTGAACGGATTGAGCCTGAAGCACAACGGACTGTGCAATCCCAACTTACATTTTGCTTGAAGCCCCCTATCTGGTTCCTACAGCAACATTCTTTTGCTGAATCTGTGGGATAATACCAACTGCCAACTTGATCGC
>JAPPKT010000500.1 GCA_028819675.1 Caldilineaceae bacterium
TTGGGCACGTCATAGTCGATTCGCGCCCCCACCGTTGCCCCGAAGTCCGCGCCCAATACGATCTCCATGAACGCAGGCATGAAACTGAATGCCACGTCGCTGCTCCCCTGCCGGTGCTCCATGGCGACAATCCGTCCGTTCCCGTCCAGCGCGCCGGAGAGAACGCTCTTGGTCGGCGGCCTCAGGTAGCCATGCAGCATCGCCTCCCTTCGATCCCATCCCACGTGCACAGGTACGCCGGCTGCCCTCGACAGGCGCGCTGCCTCGACTGCCACCCCGGTATCGAGCTTGGCGCCAAAGCCGCCCCCGAGATAGGTCGGGACGACCCGGACCGTGTCGGCTTCCACGCCGAGGGCCTCCGCGATCAACCCTTTAGCCCTCTCGTGAGACTGGGTCGACACCCACACCGTCACCTGACCGTCCTGTACATCCGCCAGCGCTGCTGGCGCCTCGAGCGGAGCCTGTACCGCAAACGGCGAACGGTAGGTGGCCGTGATTGCGGTCTCTCTCCCCAGCACACCGGCGGCGTTGCCCTCGCGTTGGATCGTGATGCCGCCCTCCCCTGCCGGCTCGATCAGCGCCTCGATCTCCTCCTGCTGCCACAGATGCCCTTCATCCCACTCCGTCTCCATCGCCTTCACCGCCGACCAGGCCGCGCTGCGAGAAGTCGCCACCACCCCGGCAAAGCCATTTTCCACGTCGATCACAATCTCTTCGACGCCCTCTATCGCTGCCGCCTCCCCCGCTGACGCGCCGACCAGTCTGGCCTCCAGGGTTGGCGGCCGCACAACGGCGCCATATAGCATATTGGGCGCGCGCATGTCATAACCGTAAACTGCCTGCCCCGTTACCTTGTCGGGAATGTCGATGCGCGCCACCGGCTGTCCGACGACTGTAAACTCATCCGTCGCTTTCAGCTGCAGCGCCTCCTCCTCAGGAAGGTCCCAGCTCGTAACCGCGCCAGCCAAACTGTAGAAGTCAACCTTACTCTCAGGGCTGTCCGCGACCGCAAACCCCCGCCCCGCAACCCGCAAGGCCGCCTCCGGCCGCTCTAACACCACCGCCGCCTCCCGCTGCAGCAAACTGCGCATGCCCGCGGCCGCTCGGCGCAGCGGCCCGTAACTGGTTGCAACCGAAAAGCTGCCGCCGGTACCCATGCCGTCCACTAGTCTTGAAGAGGTATCCGCCTGCTCCACCACCAGGTCATCCCAACTGATTCCCAACTCCTCAACCGCAATCTGCGCGATCGAAGTATGAACCCCCTGCCCCATCTCCACCTTGGTCAGAGACAGGCGTATGCGGCTGTCCTCCAATACCTCCAGCCAAAGCGGCGGATCGTCGGGCAGTTGCATAAAGCCGCTCCCGGCGTGTTCAGCCTCTGCCATACTCTCCGCCATGATTTCGTTGAGAACCGGCCTGCCGAAATACGCGCCCACCGCCAAGCCGGCCCCTGCCGCCCCCAAACCGATCAGAAAACCGCGCCGCGTCAGCCGCCAGCGCCGTTTCGTTGACCGAACGGGCTCAGCCCCCTCCGCTCCACCGTCTCCGCTCTCTCCATCGGCCGACGCTTCACGCGCCTCGACCGGGTCGTAACCATCGCGTTCCCGCGTCATGTCGCGACCTCCTCCCCGCCTGCCATCCCGGCCGCCTGTTGAACCGCCTGCCGGATGCGCACATAGCAACCGCAGCGGCAGTAATTCGCACTCATCGCCCGCACAGTTTCATCCTCAGATGGCTGCGGATTCTGCGCCAGGAACGAGGCCGCCTGCATGATCTGTCCGCTCATGCACCAGCCGCACTGCGGTACCTGGTGATCGACAAACGCCTGCTGGACCGGATGCAGCCTGATCGTGCCGCTGTCGTCTGTCGCCGCCAGCCCCTCAATCGTGCGGATGTCCGCCCCCGCAACCGCGGCCAGCGGCATCAGGCACGACCGCACCGCCGCACCGTTCACATGCACCGTGCACGCGCCGCAAATGCCGATGCCGCAACCGAACTTCGTCCCCGTCAGCCCCAGCCAGTCCCGCAGTACCCACAGCAACCTCTCCTCGCCGGGAACATCCAGCGTATAGCCTTTTCCGTTGACAGTCAGTTCCATACCAGGCTCCTCCTGATCTCTACTGCCCTAAAGCACCATCTCCCGTCCCGGCTTCGCGTCAAGCGAGCCGCCCAGGTCCACCAGCGCCGCCCCGACCTCCCGCAGGCAGCCCGCAAGATCAGTCTCAATCCGGCTCTCCGGTATGCGCAGAACCCGCCACCGATCCCCCGGCCCCGTTGTCTCTCGCATGTCGCTGGCCTCATCGAGCCGGATCCCAAGATAACCGTTTCGCACCCGCAGCGCAATGTCAACCGGCCACTCTCCCGCCAACCGGTTGGGAAGCGGCCTCAACCGGCTCGCACGCAGCGCGCTCCACAGCGTCTGGAACGGTTCCCCCTCCAGCTTCAACTCCGTAACGTCCTTCGCGTTCAACAGACGCTCCAACGTCGTATGAATAAAGGTTAGCCGCCTGAACGTCGTTGCCGGCACCGGCCGCGCCAAACGCATTAGCGGACCGATTTCAATGCGGAAATAGTACTCCTCCGCCCGCGCATGGTCCGCCTCATCCGGCAGCAGCTCCGCCCGCGACAACAGCTGATAGCGCCGGACCGCCGCATAGTAGCTGACCGTCCGCGCCTCCGCTTCGCTCCCGAAAGCGCCCGTCTGATAAAACGCCAGATAGTCCGCGCCGACCCGCCGCGGCGCCCGCCTCTGGGGTATGCGGTACCAGCCCTCCGATGCCGCCCGCCGCAGGTCGGCCTGGTTGTTCACCACCGCGACCAGAACTGTCCGCTTCAGACTGTACGGATCCTTGTATTCCTGGGACATCTTCAGGCCTTTACCCCCTACTGTACATGCCGCGCCAAATTCGGCGCGTACCTGCTGATCTGCTCCCGCAATCGCAGCAACGCTACATCCTTCGCCTTCGCCTCCAGCATAACGTCAAACGACCGCAACTGCGCCGAAACCGCCGCCCCCAGCAGGTCGATGACCTCAAACGGGTGCAGAAAGTCGCTGTGCTGATGCGGCAGCGGCATCTGTACGCGCGCCGCGCCATCACGATAGAGCGTACGCACCGCCGTACGCGGGCTGCTCACATGGATCTTCGGAACTACATCCTCCGGCCAGGTCGCCAGCGCGATCTTCAGCGCATCCAACGGCGGGATCGCATCCGGGTTGTGGCAACGGTGGTGGAGCGTGTCCAGGACTACCGGGATCCCTGTTCGCCGGTGCAGCCACACCACATCACGCAGACTGAACTCACGGTCTCCGTTCTCCAGGACCAGGCGCTTTCGCACCCCTTCCGGCAGCAAACTGGCCGCACGCACGAACCTCTCCAACGCCGCCGCAACGTCCCCGTGGCCGCCCCCAACGTGAACGACCACCACGCTGGACCCGTCCAGCCCCATCCCATCCAGCAGCGAAGTCGCCGCAGACAGCTCCAGGCCCGACCGCGCCGCCAGCGCGGGATCCGGATGGCTCAACTGCACGTAGAAGCCCGGATGCAGCGTCAAGCGCACGGTCTGCTCCCGCGCCAAATCGCCTATCGCGGCCAGCTCCGTCGAACATTCTTCGAGCTGATTGTGGAATGCAGGCAGGTCCGGATGGGTCAGATAAGGGGCAAGCTGACCGGCCATCCGGTAAAACCGGATCTCCTTTCGCTCCAGATAGAGAA
>JAPPKT010000488.1 GCA_028819675.1 Caldilineaceae bacterium
TCAACCCGATATTGATGGTATCACCCATCTGCTGAATATGCCCATGAGCGAACAGAGCGTCGGTCATCGTAATCGTACGCCGGCCGTCGCCAAGCATGCGCCCGACGGCCTCGAGGCCGTATTGCTGAATGCGAAAAGGGCGTCCTGCACAGTTCTCGATGATGAAGTCAACGACGCCCGGTTCATAGCGGTAGAAGCCTCGTACCGGCTCGGTCAGCAGTTCGATCGCTTGCTCACGGGTGAAGGGCTCCAGTTCGATCTCGTTAAACAGATTGTACCAAGGGCTCTCTATACGACCCCATTCCTTGCTGATTCGGATGCCGGCGATCACCGCGCCGAGCGTCGCCGCGAAGTCGCGCATGAAGATGCGCCGCAGCCGCTGCTGCATCAGGTGATCGTAGGCGTTGAAGACGTCCATTTCGTCCATGAGAAGGATCAGACGCAGGTGCTTGCCGGGATGACTTTCCTCGCCATAGTGTTGCAGCGCCTTGACTACGTCGCGCAGATCTCTGATGAACTCTCTGTCGGTGTACTGTTCGTGGCCGGGACGATAGTAGAGAAGGTCCTGAAGGGCGTCTTTCGTCTCCTGTGTGAGCCCGGACAGGGTGGATGCAGTGTGCAGGATCTCCTCCATCAGGAAATGGAAGAAGGTATCCTCCTCGGTTCCCTCCAGATCCACATACAGCGGTACAAACCAGTACTCTTCGTCTTCCAGTCCCCAAAGATGGTTGTTCAGTTGGTAGAGCAGCGTTGTCTTGCCGATGCGGCGTTCGCCGTGAATCATGATGCTGTTGTTGTGCAGCGTATCCACGATTTTCTGCAGCATATCTCTTCTGCCGAAGAACATGTCCTCGCGCCGCACCGGTTCGCCGCTGATAAAGGGATTGAAGGAGCGGACGACGGCATCCAGGGCCCGGCGGCGGGTCTGAATGACCTCGATACCCATGTAGCCGAAGCCGATGAGCGCCAGCAAGCCGGTGACGACGAGCGTGATGAGATAGTCTGTACGTATCGAGCCCAGAACGGGCAGCCGAATCTGGGCCGGCAGCGGCTCCGCCTCAAAGGATACGCTGCTTATTTCGGAATAGGTGAAGGCGAAGTCCCGCACCTGGAATTCGAGCGTGTACTTTCCCTTTTCAGTGAAGCCGGACAGCTCCAGGAAGGGTCTATCCAACTGCTGCCATTCGCCGAGTTGGCCGGGCGGATTGAGGCGATAGAGGACGACGAGATCGGATTGTGGCGTGTAGAGATCGCCTGCCTCATAGCCGACGATAATGTCGCCGTCCGATTCCACCTTCCAGTCGTTTACGGATAGGGGTTCGGCCGCGCCGGAGATGTCTTCAATCCTGATCCAGGGGGGTATCGAGTCGGGACGATGGAAGGTAAGCCCATCTCTGCTGCCGAACCAGTAGAGGCCGCCCGGCGTGCGAACAATAGTGGAAATGGAAGTGGCGGGCAGCACTGAGTCGACGATGAGCGTCTCCCAAGTGCGGCCGTCATAGCGGGTGACGCCGCCCTCGCTGCCGATCCACAGCGAGGCGTCGACCGGGTCGACGTACAGTTCGTAAAACAGTTTGCTGGGAAGTCGGGCGCTGGCCGTGCGGTCCTGCCAGACCTTGCCGTCAAAATAGATCAGGCCGTGCTGATTAACGGCGGCCCACATGGCGCCAGGCACCTTCGGGTCCGACGCCAGCGCGGCAACATTGTCCCCGAAGATCGACTGACCCGCCTCCGAGCTGGCTTGATAGCGCGTCCAGCCGCCGTCCGCTCCGCCGACGAATATGCCGCCGCCCTCCGTGGCCGCCCACAGGCGGTTGGAGGAGTCCAGCGCCAGGTCCTGAATGTCCTGTTGACTCAGAGCCTCCTCGATCGACAGTGTTGAGGTTGCGATGTCGTAACGCGCCAGGCCGCTGTCCGTGCCGATCCAGAGCAGACGCTCCTGCGCCAGAACGGCTGTGACCAGCGCCGAAGGCAGAAACTCAAGGGGAACCGGTTGTGTCCACAGATCCGCACCGGGATCCAGCGACGCCAGGCCCCACCAGGTGCCGGCCCAGATGCGCCCATCAGCGTCGAGAGCGAGGTCGGTGACGAAAAGGCTGGGGAGGCCGCTGTCAACGTCGAAAAAGGCTTCATCTGCCAGGCCGTTGCCTGCGGCTTTGCGGCGGATCCCTTCACCTCGGGTGCCGATCCAGAGGCGGCCCTGTTTGTCGGCGAGCATCGCCTGAATTTCGTTGGCCGGGCTTGAGGCCGGGGGATGAATTTCCCGTCCCCAGATCTCCCTGTCCGAGCGAAAAACGCCGGACACGGTACCCAGCCAGAGAGAGCCCGCTTGGTCGACCGCAGCCGCATGGATGAAGGAAGTTTCGCCGCTATTGATGGACTGTGGGATCAGGTCGTATTGCGGCGTTGACGAGGTTGCCGTCCCGCTTTCGACGAGGCGGAAGAATCCGCCGCCTTCAGTGCCGACCCAGACGACGCCGGATCGGTCACTGGCCAGAGTGGTGATGCGTACGCGCTCACGTGCGTGCATTGGGTCGGTCGCCACCTGCTCCCAGGCGTCGCTGGAGGGATCCCGCCAGGCAATGTTGCCGTCGGCCGCAACCCACACCGGCCCGGCAGCACCGGCCCATAGGGCGGTTACTTCCCGTGCGGGTAGTCCTTCTGTTTCGCCAATTGCGCTCCAGCGGCCTTCCTGCCTGAGCCAGAGCCCGTCGGACGTGCCGACCCAGATACTTTGGCCGCCGTCCGAGCTGCCTATCACGTTGATATACGCGTCCTCCAACCCGGTCACGGAGGAGGGTGCTTCGCCGTTCCAGATGTAGAGGCCGGCCGCAGTGCCGATCCAGAGCTGGCCACCCGTGTAGTGCAGCGCACGCACGGGAGCATCCAGCCGTGTCAGCAGGTCCCAGGCGCTGCCGTCGTAGACGAGGACAGCGCCGGTTGCCGTGCCAGCCCAGAGTTCTGAGCTCGACGCTCCGGCAGCTAGACTGTGGACGCCGCTCTGCAAATCGGCGCCCTCCGTCCAAGAATACCAGGCGCCATTGTAGCGGCTGATGCCGTGGTCGGTCCCGAACCAGACCTCCCCTACGCCGACCGTCACGGCTAGAACGTTATTTGAAGCCAGGCCGTCTTCCTGAGTGTAGTCGGACCAGGGTGGGATCAGCGTTCCGTGGGCTTGGGTCGGGGCGGGCAAAAACAGGGCGACAGCGGCGACGGCAAGCAGAAGTGCGGCGCGCCAGTGACATCTGTCTTTTTCTGATGGACGTTTGAACATTACTTTTCGCGCGCAAAACCAGTGGGTCGTGACCAGTGCCCGGCTATCCCAGTCGCTGCGAGGGTTATCTGGCGACCCATCACTGGTCACTGAACTTTCAGAATATAACGAATGAACATTCCTTGTCAACGCGCACGCTTTTCCGGGTGCATCCCAGATTTGGGGTGGTAACAGTCTGGCGGGGAATCATGACAGCGGTGGCCGGCGTTGGTTACCGTCTTTTGGCGAGACGCAGTGCAGGCGCCAGCCCTGGCCGTGCAGCGGAGTCCGTCAGTTAGGGAGGGTGCGAGGGCAGGCACATGGCCGGCACCTGCGGGGATCTGATGGGACGGGCGGGACGTGGTCTGGCTGGACACTTTCCATTTGGCGCTCGTCACCAATGGCGACACCCGGTCGGCGAGGCGTGTTGTAGGAGAGGGGGCGTTGGGGGGGGGGGGG
>JAPPKT010000565.1 GCA_028819675.1 Caldilineaceae bacterium
CGTCGGCGAGGGTGACGAAACCGAATTCGCGGCTGGAGTAGATGATGAGGTCCTCAGCCCAGCGGCTGACGTGCATCATGGTCATTGTCGCCCAGAACAGCGCCTCGGCGACGAAGTCGCGATCGCTTACGCCGTCGAGGCTATTTGGGGTAGGCGCGTCGAATCCGAGGTCGTGCGCGAGGTGGTCGCGGTCGATGGGAAAGGGGTTGCCAGCGAGGGCGCCGTTGCCGAGCGGCATCAGGTTGACGCGCTTGTGGAGATCTTGGAGACGTTGGGTGTCGCGCTGCCATGCTGAGGCGTGGCTGAGGAGCCAGTGGCTCCAGCGGGTGGGCTGGGCGGGCTGGAGGTGTGTGTAGCCCGGCATGAGGAGTTCGATTTCGTTTGCGGCGCGCTCGACGGCGACGCCGATCAGGGTGCGCAGTTGCCGTTCTGAGGTATTGAGCTCTTCCCGCAGCCACAGGCGCAGGTCGGTCGCGACCTGGTCGTTGCGGCTGCGGCCGGTGTGGAGCTTGCCGGCTACGGGTCCGATCAGTTCGGTGAGGCGGCGTTCGTTGGCGGTGTGGATGTCCTCGTCGCCGGCCTGGATTTCAAACTGTCCGGTGCGCCATTCGGCGGCCACTTGCTCAAGGCCGGCGACGATTTGCTCGGCTTCCTGTTCGGTCAGGAGCCCGGCCCTGGCGAGCGCGCGTGCGTAGGCCTGGCTGCCGCGGATGTCGGCCTGCCAAAGGCGCCGGTCGAAGTCAATCGACGCGTTGAACTCTTCCATCAGCGGGTCGAGTGCGCCGCTGAAGCGTCCTCCCCATAGCTTCGTATTCACAGTGTGTTTCTCCGAACGTCGGTGACCGGTTCCACTTGAACTGTTCCGGCAATCATTATTCCACAGGAAGCGGCCCGGCGTCACTTTCGTTACCGGCGGGCGACTGATACTCGGCGACGGCCAGGGCGAAGCCGACCGACCCCCGCGTGCGTTTCACCCACCAAACGACCAGGAGAGAACCGACAGTTGTCGCGGCGATGCCAAGCAGGCCGGCCTCGGGCCCGAAGGCGCCGCCTGTCCAAAGGTCGGGACCGCCCTGTTGCACGGCGATGAAGGTTGTTTCGCTGGCGGACGTACCGCTAACAGGAAAGCCGAAGACGATGCCTTGGAAAAAGTTCCAGGTTATGTGAATGCCGATCGGCATGGCCAGCTGGTCGGTCAGAAGGAAAGGAAGCCCTAAGAAGAGGCCGGCGAGGAAGAGGTTCACGGTGCTGACAACAGTTGCATTGGGGTTGCCGGCATGTAGTAACCCGAAAACTGCTGAGGAGATGAGCCAGGCAAGCAAAATGGCCCTTCTCCGGCCCAAGGGACTGAAGCTGAGGCCTTCGGCCAGGTTTTTGAAGTAATACCCGCGGGATAACAGTTCTTCGTATATGCCCACGGCAAGGAACAGGGTCAGAGGCCAGAAAATAGCCAGGCCGAAGGGAACAGACCTGTTGGTGAGGAAGATTTCTTTGACCGTGACCCAGCCAAGGGCCAGTTCGGCAAGGAAGATAAGCAGCATGAGAAATGCGCCCAGGAACAGCCCGTAGCCGAGATCACGCCACCAATGGGATGAGAATTGCAGCCCGAGATCGGAGATGGGCCTGCGGTCCAGAAACCGGGCTGCGAGTAACGTGCCAGCGACGATCGCCAGCCCGAACAGGGCCATTTCAACGATGCCAATGGCAGAGCTGTCCTCCAGCTCCTCAGATGCAAGGGTAACGAGTACGCCGAGCGCGACAAATAGGACGGCGACCAGGACAACATGGAGGGTTAGCCGCCACAGGGCTCGCAGGCGCCTGTCATCGGAATCCCAGAACGGGAGCAAAATACGATTCACTTTTGAGCGCCTTTCTTTGGGGCTTAAGAACAGCGGCAGCAAACGTTATAGTCTGGGTTCGAACTTTTGACGCCTGCGGGCACTCTCTGAAGAGAGTACTCAGACCTGCGAAGTGTGCAAGAGCAGAGTGAGAACATGTCGCTTGGGACTTCAGGTTGCGGGAGGCCGCCGGTATTCGGCGAGAGAAAGTGATAGGTCAAGTGTGCCGCGAGTGCGTTTCACCCACCAGATCATGGCCAGGGAGCCGACAATTATGCCTATGAAGCCAAGCAGCCCTGCCTCCGGGCCAAAGCCACCGCCAGTCCAAAGATCGGGGCCGCCCTGAACGGTATTAAAGATAGTAGTCCGGAAAAAGGTCAAGCCGCTGACCGGAAAGCCGAAGACGTTGCCCTGAAAGAAGTTCCAGGCGATATGGACGCCGATGGAAAGGGCGAGCTCGCCGGTCAAGAGGAAGGGCAGTGCAAGGAAGACTCCTGCCAGCGTGATCTTGAGGGTCGTGCCTACAGTTGCGCCGGGGTTAGCGGCGTGAATCAGTCCAAAGAGGATGGAGGTGACGATCCACGCCAGGAAGAGGGCCGTTCTGGTACTAAGGGGGCCGAAGTTGAGGCCCTCGGCGATGTTTTTCATCTGATAGCCGCGAAAGACGAGCTCCTCATAGGTGCCCACCAGTGTCATCTGGACCAGGAAGACGAGGAAGGCCACAATGAATGGGAAGGGCATAAGTGTAACAAACATACCTTCGATGGTAATCCAGCCCATGGCCAACTCAATGGCGAAGATTCCCCCCATCAGGAGACCGCCAAGAAGCAGGCCGAAGAGCAGGTCCCGGCGCCACTGTGTGTTCCAGGCCAGACCGTAGTTGCTAAAGCTGCGGCGATCCAGGAATCTGGCCGCGGCGATTGTTACGACGACATATACCAAGCCGGTCAATAGCAAGGCGACCATATTTGCGATGGGGTCCGGGCCGCTATCGCTGCTTCTCCCGGCTCCTGAGAAGAGGGGACGCAAAATAGCCGAAGTAAACTGCAGTCCGGCAAAAATCAGTAGGAAGTGTAGGATCACGCGCCAGAGCGCGCGGAGCCTGATGTCGTTGGGATTCCAAAACAGCTGTAGAACGTAGTTCATTTTGGGTATGGCACCTTTCAATGGGGCGATCCCAGTTTGAGAGTCGCCTAGGCTTTGTGATAGGATTCACATACAGATTGCAGATGGAGGGGATTGTGGGCGAGAAAGACAGTCCGCGTACAACAGAGAAGGTGTCTTCGCCGAAGGTCGGGAATGTCCCTCGCCGGCGCACCCGGCCGCGGGGGCTGAACGAGTGGCAGGATCTGATCACTGAGCAGCTTGATGAGGCGGCTGCAAACGGCGCCTTCGAGAATCTTCCGGGCAAAGGACAGCCGCTGCGCCTAGACCGATTCCCCAACGAGCCGGACGATATGCGGATGGCCAACAAGCTGCTCAAGGACAACAATCTGACGCCGAGCTGGATCGGTGATCGCAAGGAGCTGCTGGCGGAAATCGAATCACTGCGAACTGAGATGAAGCGTCGATGGGTGCAGACGTGCGAGGGTGTGCAGGCCGCTGGGAGTGAGCGAGAGGCTTTTGCACGGTCCTGGCGTCGCAGTGTTCGCGACTGGGAAGCGCGCATAGACAAGCTGAACAGGCGAATCGTCAGCTTTAACATCAGCCTGCCCATTTGGCGGATGGAGTTGCACAGGTTGCGGCTGGATGAAGAGTTGAAGCGAATTGGCGCTGCGAATGGGGACGGCGAGTCCCACTTGTAATTCTTCGTTTTTCTGGTACCCTCCTTTTCCCGACTGTCGTTCCTGAAGGTCGAAACCCA
>JAPPKT010000371.1 GCA_028819675.1 Caldilineaceae bacterium
CGCCAACGACGGAACCCGGGGCGGATAGGGGGAACAGGGCCCCGATTCGTATTGGGTCTCCTGCGGGCTGCTGTGATCCGGTTTCCGGCTTCGAATCATTGGATTCCGAAACCGGTGCTTCAGACTGCATCGCGTCCGAAGGTGCTGAAGCCGGCCCGCATCCAGCGATAGCGAGCGCTATGAGGGCCACTGCAAGTGCGCGAAAAACTTTGTCTTGGATGAAGATCACTCTAGATTCTCCGGTTTTGGGACTAAATGGCCAGTGTGTAGGGTACAGTAACGTGTGTTGGAGGGGAATGGCGATACCTAGTGATTAACGTCCTCTTGATCTGCTTCCTGCAGTTCGTCGGCGGGACATGTTTTTTCCGTACCGTATTTGGGCATGCGACTCAAGATCAGCCGGTCGCGGAGCGAAGTAGGTAGACTTTCGATCCAACTTCGAATGAGAGCATCGCGTCCAACCAGATAGCGTGCTTTGGGTTTAGCCACAGTCAATGCAGTTTCCACCGTGCGCGCGACTTCGTCAGCAGGGACGCCTCTAGGTTTCTCCAGTGACTCAGCCATTCTGTCGAGCAGGGGCCCGTACTTCTCAAAGGCTTTGGGCGGGTATTTGCGGAGTTCACCGTCTACATAGGCGCGCGCCTTGTTCCAAATCTCAGTCTTGATGGCGCCCGGCTGAACCGACACTACTTCGATTCCCCAAGGTTTGAGCTCTAGCCGCATGCCGTCGGTAAGGGCCTCGAGGGCAAACTTGGAGGCGCAGTAGGGGGAGAGAAGCGGTGTCGAACTGAAACCGGCAATTGAGCTGATCATCACGATGCGGCCGCGAGCCCTCCTAAGCAAAGGAATCATGTGCCTTGTAACGGAAAGCGGCGCGATTGTGTTTGTTTCGAAAACCCGGCGCAGCTCCTCCGGGTCAAGGTATTCTACTAGGCCACCGGCGGCGATTCCAGCGTTATTGACCAGAGCGTGTAGCCCGTCGTCTCCAACGTGTTCGCGTACCGTCCGGGCGGCGGCGGCAATCTGGTCGGGGTCGGTTACATCGAGCAGGATGGTGTGCAGCCTGGGGGAAGCGTCATTCGTCAGACGGAGGCCGTCGTCCTCTTTGCGAACGGTGGCGAAGACCTGCCAGCCGGCGCGATCAAGCCGGAGAGCGCAGGCGCGGCCGATCCCGCTGGAGGCCCCGGTAATCATGACGGACCTGGGAGGAAGGCTACTGTAGTCCTCTGAATCGCTTTCAGCTGCCATAGGGATTCCCGTCAGCGTGGGGGGCTGCTAACGCTCCTGGTCTTTTCAGCTTGCCGGCCTGGGTCATGGTTTGGCTCTTTTCCGGCTTCCTCTCAAGAAGTTCGTGACCCACGGTTGACGTTCAGATGCCCATGCCACCGGTGACTTCGAGCACATGGCCGGTGATGTAGGATGCCAGTGGAGAAGCGATGAGGACGATGCCCGCAGCGGCTTCTTCGTCGGTGGCGGGTCTGCCGAGGGGGATACGCAGGTGAATGTCCTTGTCGAGCATTGAGCGTACTTTTTGGGGGATTCCCAGGACAACCTCACGCCCGTCGATCTCAATCGCCTCTTCCTGGAGCTCTTGAGAGCGGGTCAGGCGGGTGTCGATGAAGCCGAAGGCGACGGCGTTGCAGCGGATTCCCAGTCTGCCCCATTCCTTGGCGATCGTCTTGGTGAGTCCCACAATCCCCATTTTGCCGGCGGCGTAGTTGGCCTGGCCGATATTGCCGTGCAGCCCCGAGGTAGACGAGACGTTGACGATGCAGCGGTTGCTAAGGCTCGCGCCGGATTCCAGTTCGGCTGCGGCGGCCGCGCGCAGAAAGGGCGCGGCGGCGCGGGTCATCCTGAAGGGAGCCGACAGGTGAACGTCGAGGATCGCCTGCCATTGCTCGTCGGTAAGCTTGTGCGCCATGGCGTCCCAGGTATAGCCGGCGTTGTTGACGACGACATTGAGCTTGCCGAAGCTGTCGACGGCTGCCTGCATGAGCTGTTCCGGAAAGCCGGAAGCAGTGACATCTCCGGAGACGGCTACGGCCTGGCCGCCGCGCGACAGGATGGAATTCGCAGTCTCCGCGGCCATGCCGGCGTCAAGGTCGTTGACGACGACGCAGGCGCCCTGCTCTGCAAACTGCAGGGCGGCGCTGGCCCCGATGCCGCGACCCGCTCCTGTTATGACTACGGTCTGGTCGTTGAACATGGTCAGTGGTCAGTGGTCAGAGAAAGCATAAATCGATGGGCGATTGGTGTGGAAAAGAAACACCTTTCACCATGCTGAATCCTAGTGGCCAGTGTGGAAGGAGTTGGCACTCGCTTCAGTCTTCGAAATAGAGACGGGAGACCATTTCGGCGACGCAGGTGGGTTTCTCCACGCCTTCGATCTCGACGGATACGTTGTGAATCATTTGCAGGCCGTTTCCCCTCACTTCCTCAACCGACTGGAGCTGGGTCCGGGCGCGAATTCTGGAGCCGGCGAGGAGCGGGTGGGGAAAGCGCACTCGATTGAGGCCGTAGTTGACGGTGAGGGCCACGCCGGGATACTTGGGCTTATCTGGTTGAACCATTCCGGTGAGGTGGGGAATGAGGGCGAGCGTGAAGAAGCCGTGAGCGACGGTGGCGCCGAAGGGGGAGTCGCGGGCGGCCTGTTCCTCGTCGATGTGAATCCATTGATGGTCCAGTGTGGCGTCGGCGAAGCCGTTAATCATATTCTGGGTAACTGTGAACCAGCTGCCGGAGGTGGATTCGGCGCCGATTTTGGATTGCAGATCTTCGTATGCCGCTTGTCGGGACATCGTTTTCTCCATTATTGTGTCTTGGCGCCTGTCAGGCGGTCATACCGCCGTCGAGGTTTATAGCTTGCCCGGTGATGAAGCGAGACTGATCTGAGCAAAGCCAGACGATTGCGTCAGCGATGTCTCGCGGCTTACCAAAGCGGCGCATGGGGATGCGTTCGAGCATCTTTTCCGCCCTACCGGGGTTACCGGCGACTAGCGGATTGAACAGGGGGGTTTCGGTGAAGACTGGGCAGACTGCGTTGACGCGAATGTTGTGGCGTGCGACTTCCTGTGCGGCGACGCGGGTGAGTCCGATAACGGCGTGCTTTGAGGCAGTGTAGGCGGCCTGGTTGGGGAGTCCGAGCTTGCCGGCCAGCGAAGCAACGTTAACAATCGACCCGCCCTGCCCGGTCATGCGACCGATCTCTTCCTGCATGCAGTAGAAGACGCCGGTGAGATTAACCGCCAGCACATTATCCCAGCCTTCGTGCGGGTAGGAGCGCAGCGGTTCCCAAGGGCCGCCGATTCCTGCATTATTGACTGCGAAGTCGAGGCGGTCGAAACGGCTTACGGTCTGCTCAAAGAGTAGTGAAACATCATTGGGATCAGATACATCGCAGCGGACAAACAGCCCGTCTGCGCCGCACGTCTGCACCTGGTTCACCGTGTCCTGGCCGCCTTCGGGGTCCACGTCGGCGACAACCACTGAGGCGCCGAGTTCTGCGAAGCGCAGTGCTGTTTCGCGACCTATTCCGGAGGCGGCGCCGGTTACCAGCGCTACATTTTTCTTGAAATTCATTTCTATCGCTTTCAGTCAGGGGCTGGAAAACTGGGAAGCGCCCGGGACCTGTTCGTTTGCCGTTTCCAGTAGAGTTTCGCCCAATTCCTGTAGTTCGGCAAAAAAGTCAGGT
>JAPPKT010000517.1 GCA_028819675.1 Caldilineaceae bacterium
TCAGCCTGCTGATTGCGCTCAGCATGGTGTTGAGCCTGGTCTACGTGGCGATTACCCCCGCCGGTCCTTAGAACGGCCAAGAGATCTTCACTCCCGGCAGCGTAGATCTCGCGCCCGCGCACAGTCTGGACCATTCCCGTGACAGTCGAAGAACGCCGTGGGCTGGCCCTGGTAGCAATCGCCGTTCTCTTCTTCAGCACCAGCCCTGTGCTGGTCCGTTGGGCCGCCCGCTCGGTATCCTCTTTCGAGATCGCAGCCGGTCGTCTTCTGGTCGCCGGCATCGTGGTGACAGGCGTGGTCCTGCTCCGCGGCCGGGGGGCGTGGGCCGCCCCGAATGGGCCCGGCCTCCTCGCGTCGCATTGGCCCCGTCTTGTCCTCGTCGGACTGGTCGCCGCTCTCCACTTCTTCTTCTACGCCTACTCTCTCGAATTCACGACAATCACCAACAGCCTGGCCATCATGTATACCGCCCCAATTTGGGTCGCCCTTCTGTCCCGCTTCGCGCTGCGGGAACCGCTGTCGAAGCGCAAATGGCTGGGCATAATCGTAGCTGTCCTCGGCGTGGCCTTCCTCTCCGGATTCGAGCCGCTGCTCGCGCTCGTTCAGCAGAGCGGCAGTGCATCGTACAACTTCACAAGCCGCATGTTGATCGGTGATCTGCTGGCTCTGGGCAGCGCCATCACATACGCCGTCTACAGTATTGCCGGCCGCAGCCAGCGAGAACGTTTCCCACTGCTGGTGTATGCCGGCGCAGTCTACGTGCTGGCGGCAATCTGGCTGCTTCCAGCCGCGGTCGCAGCCCATACCCCTGGCAGCTTCAACTGGCCCGCCGTTGCCAGCATCGTCGGCCTGGGTGTATTCCCGCTGGCCTGCGGCCATACCCTCTACAACGCGGCCCTGAGGCGGGTGAACGCCACCTATGTCAACCTCATCGCCACCCAGGAGGTGCTGGGCGGCGTGCTGCTGGGCGCGCTCCTGCTGCGCGAGATCCCTTCCTTCAACGGCATCATCGGCGGCCTGATCACCATCGGCGGCATCCTCATGGTGCTCCTGTAGATACTGCCTGTTGCCGTCTACAGTCTGTCACACAGCTGTCTGAAACATCATCGGTCGCCGTCGAAATCTATCTGAACCCAAAGGTTCCTGCCATGTATCGTGACCGTCTCCCGCTCTTCCCCGACACCGTTGCGCTGCGTCCCGACAAAAACGGCGCTCCCTCGCTCCACATTGGCGGCTGTGACCTGAACGAACTGGCCGCCGAATGGAGTACACCCCTCTATATCTATGATCAGCACACAATCGACAACGCCGTACAGGCCTATCGAGATGCCCTCAGTCGCCACTATCCCGGCTCCGCCGGCATCACCTATGCCGGCAAAGCATCTCTCAATCTGGCCATGGCCCGTCTGATGGCGGCCCACGGCCTGCTTCTGGACTGCACCGGCGTCGGTGAGGTGCACATCGCCCGCACCGCCGGTGTCCCGCCCGCCCAGATTCTGATGCACGGTGTGAACAAGAGCTGGGCGGACCTGCGTGCCGGACTCGCACAGGCCGGCACGCTCGTCGTCGACAACCTGCCGGAGTTGGCGCGCATCGCACGACTGGCGCCTGCCCGCGGCCGTGTGCCCGATCTCTGGCTGCGGGTACGGCCTGGATACGCCGTCGACACACACCAATTCCGTCAAACGGGTCAGCACGACAGCAAATTCGGGATGGACGCCGATGAATGTGTCGACGCAGTGGCTTTTTGCCAGCGGAATGAACTGCGCGTGAACGGGCTGCACTTCCACCAGGGATCCCATTTCCACGCGGCCGAACAGGTGCTGCCCGCCCTCGAAATGGTGTGTGAGTTGATGGGCCGCCTGCAGCACGAACTAGGCTGGTGGCCGCAGGTGCTCAGCCCCGGCGGCGGCTGGGGTATCGCCTATCACGAAGCCGATCTCCCCCATCAGTCGATCGAGGACTACGTCGCCACAGTTGCGGCCGCGCTGGCAAAGAAGCTGTCACCCTATTCTCGACCCTTGCCCCGTCTGCAGGTGGAGCCGGGGCGCAGCCTTGTCGCCCGCGCCGGGGTTGCCATCTACCGTGTAGGAACCGTCAAACATACGGCAGGTCGGCGCTGGCTTCTGCTCGACGGCGGGATGGCGGACAACATTCGCCCGGCCCTTTACCAGGCGCGCTATTCTGCCCTGCCGGTCAATGACCCGCTGGGTCGGCCGCCGGTTTCCGAAAACGCCTGGCTGGCCGGTCCATACTGTGAGAGCGGCGATCTGCTGATCGAGGATCTGCCACTGCCCGAAATCGGAGCCGGGGAACTGCTGGCCGTCCCGGTCTGTGGCGCCTACCAGCTGATGATGGCCAGCAACTACAACGGAGCCCTGCGCCCGGCCGTCGTGATGCTGCGCAACGGGGCCGCGCAACTGGCGCAGCGCCGGGAAACGGTCGATGATCTTCTGCTGCGGGATATCGTCTAGAGGGCTGAAGAGGAGAAAGCTGCCGCGCTACGATTCAAGAGGGGGTTCTTCCGGCTGGCCGACGAGCAGCTGGCGCACTACGTCATCAATACGTCGTTTGTAGCGCAGTAACTCCCGCCTGCACTCCATCTCCGCTGATGTCTGCGGCTTGAACGACCGCAGCGTCTCCTCCAATTCCCAGTCGATCTGCACGCGGATCCGATTGATGATCCGCCCCCGCAAATACTCCCGCATCTCCTGAGCAATCACTGTGTCGTAATGCAGCAGGTCATCATGCAGATCGACCAGTCGATCCGAGCCGATGGCAGGGATCGGCAGCGACCGCAGCGTTTCCCAGGCTCTGTTCAGTTTTCGACGATTTACACTCATGCCAGGTCCAAATGACGCGCCACCGTTGGGCACAGTTGCCGCGTCGGTTCTGAAGTGGGAATGGAGGTTTTTCTAAACACGTCCGAAGTAGCTGAGATCTGTAGTCCGAGTGAGGGGAACCGCATCGCGCGAGGATTATAGTCGGTGATGCCTTCAATGGACAAGAATTGGATAGCGAAAGAATGCGACTTGCGGGCGCATTGACTGTTTCCAGTCCACTTCGCATCTCCGCTTGGCGCACCGCAACCGCTCGCGCCCAGTTCCGGGAACTTAGTTCGTATGGACCGGGACAATATCGACTCCTCCTCAGTTCAATCGCCGCCTCTGCGCGGGCCTGTCAGAGGACATTCACTCTCCGCTCGTCTCCCCAATCTCCTCGCCTTCTGAACACCGATTCACCGCCCCGGGGAGGCTGGTGTCTCTTCCTTACGGATCGCATACACAACTGTGCCTGGCAGTTGTCCGGGGAATCTGGACAACAGACGACTATCCGGCTATCCGTCTTTCTCGGTTCCCTGGTAGCCGGGGAGGAACGGGAGGCCATCCTGGGACAGATCCGCCGCCAAGCCATTTTGACGAATCTGAACATATGTTCTATAATAAGCTTCAGTCAGTACTCTCGGGGACCACTCTGGCGCCTCTGCCTTGAAAAGGCGCGTCGAACAGGCCAAGAGATGCCGAAAACAGGCTAAAGGGGAGAACGATGACAACTAAGCGATCAACCGATAGTGGGCCGGCCAAAGCGCTGGAAGTTACCATCGCCAATCTGAACAAACGTTATGGCGAGGGGATCATCATGCGGCTGGGGGAGGCAACCCGGCTGGACGTGGCGTCGATCCCGACGGG
>JAPPKT010000458.1 GCA_028819675.1 Caldilineaceae bacterium
GACCGCCCAGAACTGCAGTAGTCAGCAGTTAGTAGTCAGTAGTCAGTGGTCAGAGACGTCGTTTATTCTGGCGGAAACTGGAGTGGGAACCGACCGTGGCTTGGTTGCCTACAAAGGTATGCGACTGTTCACCCCCATTTTGGGATGCAGCGCTCCGGTTCGCAAGACAGTCCCGGGGCGTACCACCGTGTTATACTGATACCGGTAGACCCCGGTGGCCGGCGGCTACGAGACCTTGAGCACCGTTTGTGCCGGTCTACCGAGATTCCTTTGACAGCTGACAGAACCGCATAGGAAGAGGAGAAGATGACTCAGACCATTTTGGAGAGTGTGCAGATCCACTGGCAGGACCTGCGGGGACGCACTTATGATCTGATGGATGTTCTGGCCGATGCCGATCTGAACGCCCGGCTGCCCTTTGCCGAATCCCAGAACATCCTCTACCAGTTTTACTGTATGTTGGGCACACAGGAGAGCTGGCCGCCCGTGCTGCTGGAAGGGGGGATGGAGGGCTGGGATTGCAGTCTGCAACCTGCGCCGGCCGGCGAGGTGCTGCCGGTTGAGCGGGTGCGCCAAGGGATGGAGGCGGCAGACGAGGCCTTGATGGCGACTTTCGAGAAGGTGGACTGGCTGCAGGCATTTGAGAATGGCTCGACGCCGCTGGCTGGTTACTACCGTTTGGTTGAACATGAGGCCCATCATCACGGCCAGTTGATCAACTTAATCTACGCCAACAACCTCCCCATTCCTGAGAGTTGGGCGGATTCGTGGGCGCTTTCGCGCGAAGAATAGGGCATTGCGGAACGGTGCCGCCGCGCGATTTGCAGGGCCCCTTGCTGGCGTCGGTAGTCTGGGCAGGTGGCGATGGAGTACATCAAAAAGAGCGGCAGTCTCAGGTGGAAACTGCCGCTCTTTATTGTTATCAGCAGCCGTTTTGAGGCACTGCGTTAGCGTCACATGCTTATAGTGGGCGAAAGAGATTCGTTACTGAAAGAGCAGGAACGAGATCGAGGCCCAGGTGGCGCCCTCCACCCCTGTTCCAACCAGCAACGCCCACTGGCCATCCTCACTGTAGCCGAGAGTATCGTAGGTTTCGTCGTCGGGAACGTAGCCGACAATTGGGGCTTCCAAAGAGGGCCCGCCGCGCAAACGCAAGCGGCCGCCCTGGCCGGTTTCGATGGTGGCCCGGCCCATTTGCACTCTCAACTCTATGTCCCGCAGCTCCACCAGCGAGGCTGCGATCCAGACCGGGTCCTCGATATCGGGGAAGAAGATCGCAACCCAATGATCATCAGAGCTGAATCCGGCCACAGGATAGGCTTCACCGACGGCGACGCCTGCCAGGACCTCGGCGATGGTTTCCGGCTTGCTGCGTACGCGCAGGGCACGGGTTGTGACGATTGCAAGGTGTCTGGTTACATCACCAACCTTCAAGAGAGGCTCGTCGGTCGGCGTCGTGACGGGCACGTCTTCCTCAGTGACCGCCTGTTCGTCGGAGATGGACATTGCGGAGATCGTTACCGTAAAGGCAGGGCTGATTGGCGCGCCGTCTTTCAGTACCGGCATATCGGTGCCGGGGAACTCGAAGACGTCGAAGACGCCGCCATCTGTATGGAGCATGGCATAGAGAGTCTCGGTGGCGGCATCGACATCAATGGCGACGGCCAAGTCGGTCGTGACCCCGGGCTCCAGGTGGGCCTGCCCGATTATCGGGCCGAAAGAGCCGGCATCGTCGGCGTGAATAACGACCCAGCCTTCCACTGGGACGACGGCTTCGGCAACCGTGACCTGACCTTTGATCACTTCCTGAGCGTGGACTGTGACGCTCGGTTCCAGGTCGGCGACCGCCATTGCTTCATCGTCGGAATTCTCTTCGTCGGCGGCCATTTCGCCGTCGTCCGCTTGCTCTTCGGCCACTGCATCTTCCGCGGTATCTTCCGGTTCAGCGGCCATCTGCCCGTCTTCAGGAACAGAGAGGGCGGCGGCGTCTCCGTCCAAGGTTACATCTTCGGCCCAGATCCAGCCGATTGTGCCGACGTCCGGCACCTCCACTTTCAGCCAGCTACTGTCTTCGGTCCGCCCGATCACGGTGATGACGTCATCCTTGAGCAGGCCGGCGATAATTGGCGTCTCTGCACTGGCAGCCTGGCGCACCCGCAGTGCGTTGACATGCACGGTTGCCGTCAAGGACACCGGTTCCGGCTCGGCCGGTTCTGTGGCTTCTGCCACAGGAAGGGGCGGGGCAGGTGTCAGGATCTGCGTGATGTCTCTTTGGAAGGGATAGCAGCTGCTAGTCAAGAGTGGCAGAATTGCCATTGCCCAGATCGACAGGACGCGAAAGCGAATCGGCATGGTTCCTCCCAAGCTGGCGATTGCCCGCCGCCCGCTGCAAAGGGCGGGGACTCGGGGGCGGAGTCGGGAACAGGCGCAGAGCCTACGGTAGAGGGGTTGCGCGAACTTTTTGAACTTGAACCGCGCGCTTCGAGATGGCGGCGGATTCAATAATTATGGCACGGCGAAAATATGGCTGTCAAATGATTTCGGGGTGTCTCCTTATCCGAAAACATACCGAAATGGGGGTGAATGCGCGGCGCGATTGCTACGCTTGATGGGGTTCATTTCGACGACCCCGGGGCCAGAAGGCAGTGCTAGGGACGTCATTTCACAGACGTACCGGGAGGTGCGATATTCTTCATGATACCAGGAAAAACCGTTTGACAGGCGGTGTGCGCCTACATATACTGGGCGCGGCTACGCTACCAGAGGCCATACCACCCTACTCCAGTTGCAGCCCAGCCGATATTGTTACGCGCTCTCGGCGGACGCCGCCCAGAAGAGGGATTTCGATAGTCGCGTCAGGCCTGCTTGGCCGCTGAAAAGCGTCCCGTTCGTACACTGTCATAGTCAGTACTTTCCCGGCGCCCTGTCAGCGGGCCGAGTCAACGATATCTTTGATGACAGTCACCCCCTCGGAGGATCCCATGACGACTGTACGCGATAGGATGTGGCTTTGGGCCCATGAGGCAGGCAGCCATGACACGGAATGGGCAATCGGACGTACATCGCGCATAACGCCGGTGGAGGCAGCGTTCTACATGGACGTGCCCAATATGATCATGGTGCGCTACCACGACAAGCCTGAGATGCCCTTTGACCAGTACGCAATCCCTTTTCGGGGGTTGCAGCAGGTGTTCTGGTCGTTTGTGGGCGGCGCGGGGCGTTCATCAGATGAGGAGCGCAGGCATGTGCTGGAGTTGGCGGCGCGCAATCCGAACATTATTGGCTTCTTCATGGACGACTTTTTCAGGCGGCCGCAAGACGGGGGCGACCTGGGTGTGCTTTCGGTAGAGGAACTGCAGTCGCTGCGCAACCAGTTCGTGGTGGGCGGGCGCAGACTGGGTCTGGGCGTCACACTCTATACTTATCAACTCGATATGCCCCTGGAGCGCCATCTTGCACTGTGCGATTGGGTCTCACTCTGGACCTGGATTGAGCCGGACCTGAAGGACCTGGAAGCGAACATGACCCGGTGTGAGGAGATCGCGCCTGAAAGCCGCATACTGCTTGGCTTGTACATGTACGACTATGGACAGCGCCAGCCGATGCCGGTGGAGTCGATGCAGATGCAGTGTGAGACGGCCTTGCGCTGGCTGCACGAAGGGCGCATCGAGGGTATGATTTTCCTGG
>JAPPKT010000032.1 GCA_028819675.1 Caldilineaceae bacterium
GGGGGGGGGGGGGGGGGGGGGGGGCCCCCCCCCCCCCAAAATGGGTGGGCCTAATTGCCCCGACCGCCCAAAACTGCAGTGGTCAGTTGTCAGTGGTAAGTCGTCAGTGACGGCACTGCCCCTGGATCAGAGTAGATCGAGGACTGTCCCTGGTTTATCTGCAGCAAGAGGTATACGAGAGTTCACCCCCATTTCGGTATGCACCCTTTCACTGTTGATTCCGAATGGATTGCGAATGGGCACTGGGAATCATTGCGTAAATAGCCATGTTGGACCGCTTTCGCGTAAGCCACACTACAGCCCGGGGCCTCCCGTTGCGGCATAATTGTCCTATGTATGGCAAATGAGCTGCCTGCAGTCGAAGTGCAGACGAAGATACAGTACATTGGTGCAGCGGCATCGCAGTTCATGGATGTCCGACCACTGACCACCAGTGTTTTCACCATTAGGGGGGAATCCCATGTTGAGGAATAGATGGATCCAGCTAGGCGGTCTGCTTATGATCGCTGCGTTCATTCTGCTGGCTTGCGTTCCGATCGGGTCGGAAGTGGCGCCGGCCCAGTCCGCAGCGGCGCCGGAAAGTGAAAGCGGCGAGGCGGTGACGGCCGACACGGGCAGCGACGACGCAGACAGCAGCGAAACCAGCACTGCGGCGACGGCCAGCCTCAACGCGGGCGTGCCACAATTGAGCGCGGACCTGATCACAGACGGTGTTCCGCCTCCGTTCCGCACGCGCGGTTTTTCAACGGACTTTTCGCGCAGGACGGTGGAGTGGGATTCGATCCTTTCCGGCGGTCCGCCCAAGGACGGTATTCCGGCGGTTGACAGCCCGGAGTTTGAGTCGATATCAGCAGGGGATGAGTGGTTGGAGGACCTGGAGCCGGTGATCCTGTACAGCCACGGCGAGGTATCCCGCGCCTACCCTCTGAGCATCCTCATCTGGCACGAGATTGTGAACGACGAGGTCGACGGCCAGCCGGTCTCAATCACTTTCTGCCCGCTGTGCAACGCCAGCATCGCCTTTGACCGCAACTTTGACGGTCAGGTGCTCGATTTCGGCACGACCGGGCGGCTGCGCAACAGTGATCTGATCATGTACGACCGCCAGACGGAGACCTGGTGGCAACAGTTCACGGGCGAAGGAATTGTCGGCAAGTATGCGGGCGAGCAGTTGAACTTCCTATCCACCCAGGTGATTTCGTGGGGGGACTTCAAGGAGGCCCATCCGGATGGAGAGGTGCTGGCGCGGCCGAACATGCCTCGCAACTACGGGTACAACCCGTATGTGGGATACGACAGCACTTCCCGGCCCTTCCTCTTCCTGGGCACACCGGACTCCCGGCTGGAGCCGGCCGAGCGTGTTCTCGGACTGACGACAGAGACGGAGGCCATCGCCTATCCTTTCCCGGCCCTGGAGGAGGCGGGTGTCGTTCATGACTTGTTCGGCGGGGTTGAGCTTGCGATATTCCACAAAGCCGGGCTGGCGAGCGCGTTAGACAGTTCCGTGATCAGTAAAGGCCGCGACATTGGCGCCGTGGCAGTCTACGAGCGGCAGGTCGGTGATCAGCTTCTGACCTTTTCACCCAATGAAGATGGCACATTCAGCGACGCTGAGACGGGCAGCACCTGGGACATTCTGGGAGAGGCCGTTGACGGCCCCCTGGCGGGCGAGACGTTGACCCCGATCCTCCATTTCGATCACTTCTGGTTTGCGTGGGCGGCTTTCTTCCCGGCCACGGAGCTTTACGGTACAAACTGAGTTCGGCGGCCGGTGGTCGGCGGATGCGCTGGCTGCCGGCTGTTTTTAAGGCTGCCAGCAGCTTCCGGCCAGGGACAACTCCGCGAAATTCAGGGGGGTGACTCCCGTCTGATCGAGTCTGACCCGATAGCGGCGCCAGGGAAGATAGAAGTAGGTATAGCCTCGCATACAGACCTGTGCCTGCGGCTTGTCGATGTCGCCGAAGGCATCGGGGGCCTCCACGGGAACATAACGAATGTCCTCCAGGGCGAGGCGATGGACCCAGAGGCCTGTTACCCCGTAGGTTGATTCGGCGGCACGGCGGGCATTGACCGCAAGCCGCAACTGGTCGCCCGTTACATGCGCGGCCGGCGGGCCGATGTAGCGGGGCAGGAGACCCCAGGACAGGAGGATGAAGGTCACGAAGTACAGTATCCGAAAACGAAGCCCCCTCTCTCTCAGCTGGATAGCCTCGCTCAGAATACGCCAGAGAACCACCCCCCCGAACAACAGCAACCACAACAGAAGCAGGTTCAGTAGAAAGTCGCCGATATAGATCTGCACTGATCCCGCGGTGGAAAGTGTGGCGAAGGGGAGAGGGAAACCGATGCGACCGGGGCAGAGGTCAATGCATCCGGCGCTATGAGGCGGGACGACGAACAGATAGTAGGCCGCCACGTTCAAGACCATGCTGAACAGAAGCGTGACGGCAAAGACTGCGTACCAGCGGCCCGTATTCTGGGTCCACCATATCAGCAGCAGGGCGCCCAGAATAAGGCCGGCGATCCCCAAGATCAGATGTGTGATGCCGGCGAAATGTATCAAGCCTTCAGGCCAGATTGTCGCTGCTACCGGCCACTGTTCACGCATCACCGGCGAATCCGAACAGGACCGGAATAGCGCTGCCAGCAGAGGAAGACGCGGTCATAGTATCCCGGCAGCTGGCCCCGCATTTCGGGCCGGCCTTTGCCTGTCCACTCCTCCAGCCGTGGAACCCTGTTCCCTGATCTTACGCTGATCAGGACCGAGCCATCGGCGCAGGCGGCGTAATCCCCTACCACATCGCCCAGCGGATAAAGATAGGAGGAACGGGCTGCGGCACCGGTCTTGCGCAGGTCCACTTCGGTGATACCGAAGATCTCCAGTGAAAAGACACCTTGGGGCGAGAAACGGCTGCGGGCAAGGAGAATCCGATCATCGTCCCGCCAAGCCACCTGCGGGGCGAAGAACTCGAATCTTGTCTGAGTTTGGGCGCTCAAGCGGCCGCGGGCCCCGGCGCCGTTGGGAGCCATCTCCCGCACCCAAAGCTGGTTGGCGGGCCGCACAAAGCCGACGGTCAAGCTCGGATGCTGCGGGTCATAGGCCAGATGGGCCAGACGGTGGTTGCCGGGGCTGAGCTGGAAGGGCCCGCGGTAGATGCCCTCGGGCGCCAGCCGGCTCACGTCGATTTCCCCCTCCGGCTGCAGATCGACGCGGTACAGCCCCGTATATTGACGCCCTGCGTCCGGATTGGCGGTATCGATCACGAACGATCGTCCTTCTGCGGTACCGGCCAGGGCTGCGATCAGCGTTGGTTCGATTGAAATGCCGGCACTTCCCCTCAACAGGGCGGTGGAAGCCTGCACGCGCAGAACAATCTCGCCGTCCTGGCTGTTGTAGTGCCACAGCCGCCACTGAGCCAGCCCGACCTGTGGCGTCTCGAGCCACCAAATATCGCCGCGCTCGTCGGCTACGATTCCGCGCACGCCGTTGAAAGGATAGGCCTGGAAGGAGAGTCCGATGCCGTCCCCGCGCACATACAGGAATCCGTTTCGGTCGGCGGGGGTGTTGGCATCAGGGACCACGAATCCTTGGGCGCCTTCGAAGACCGGCAGCACGCTGTGCCCGGATTCGCGAACGACGGTCACCACACCATCCTGGTGCAAGAGGAAGACTCCGG
>JAPPKT010000230.1 GCA_028819675.1 Caldilineaceae bacterium
GGACCATACGGAGCTGTTCAAGCAGTTCAGCGACAACGGGTCGTTCCGGCGGTGGCTGCTGGAGAGTTCGTTCAGCGCTACGTATGACCGGATTGCGGGGGCGCGTGGTTAATGGCCGATCGGCCTGTCCTCCCCTGTGCGGAACTTTTTTCCTTGTCGCACACGCCCGCAAGTGGTAGGGCGCTCCATGTACGGAAGCATGCCTTGAAGGGGGAGGCATGAGGGACGCAGAGACTATGGCGCCCGCCCAGGGCAGGGAAACCGCCATGCCCCCACGCCGACCTCGCGAAGAGACCGCCCGCTTGGGCGACGAGATATATGAGCGGGACATCCGTCCGCAGGTCGAGGCGGACCACCACGGGGAATATGTCGCCATCGACGTCGACAGCGGGAGTTGGGCCCTCTCCGACGATCTGCGGGCGGCAGCGAAGCGTCTGCGGACGCAGCGCCCCGGCGCGATTGACGTCTGGTTGCTCCGGGTTGGATACCGGGCCCTGCATCACTTTGGGGGTCGTCCCATTCGGAGCGTCGGGTGATGGAGGGCCCGGTGAACGCCGCCTATGAGTCGGTCGTGGTCCTGGCCGTATAAGGTCCATCGGGGCAGGCAAGTGAAATCGAGGCGATAATGGACACCGGCTTCACTGGGTACCTGACCGTGACTCCTACGTTCTTTTCACGACGGTGAGAACTTCAGTGTGATTCTGCACCTACGGAGAACGACGAGACATGAGCAAGCAATATGAGATAGCACTGTCCTTCGCCGGGGAACAACGCGCGTATGTTGAAGGCGTGGCAATAGCGCTTCAAAGCCGGGGAATCAGCGTATTCTACGACGCATTCGAGCTGGTCGAGTTGTGGGGCAAAGACCTCACGGAAGAACTCCATGATGTATATGAGAATAGAGCCGCTCTTGCCGTGATGTTCATTTCAGAACATTATGTTGAGAAAGCCTGGCCGACTCTCGAAAGGCAGTCGATCCTAAGTCGCGCAGTCCAGGAGAGATCTGAGTATGTTCTGCCAGTTCGCTTTGATGATACGCCTGTACCCGGTTTACCGTCATCCATCAATTATGTGTCCTCGGAAAATCACACGCCGGCGGAGCTTGCGGCGATGATCGCCGAAAAAAGCGGGAGCGGACTTTTTGCAGGCAAGGCCTCGGACGTGCCACCCCCTAGAATGACTTCTCTAATCGGCGAAGCGGTGTTCGATTATAGCGGTTGTAACGGCCGCTACGTCATCGGCCGTGACTTACTGAAATTCGAAACGGCATGGAGCAAGGCGAGCGACAGGACAATCCATGTTTACAACGATCCTCCTTCAATAAACGGCGTTGCACGAGCCCTGGGTTGTACGTCTATCGCCATGGTGTCGAATGCAGCAGAGTATGATTACACGTCACGTTCCCGAACCATCCCTCGAGGAGAGATCGCAGTATTGCGGAATGTGCATGGATTCTATGCCGCCGTACATGTGCTTGACATTAAGGATGACAGCCGCAATGACAAGCGGGACGAACTCAGGTTTCGATACGCCATTCAGCCAGATGGTTCTGATTCCTTTAGCGAGTTCAACGACGAGAAATCGCCGTGAACGGCGACGGCTATCCCAGCCTCTATAAAAACGGTTGACAGCGATAGCCTCACATCAGACCGGGCTGTACTGGCGACGCTCTACAATGCTACGAACGGAGCGAACTGGCGCAACAACACGCAAGCGAGAAACATCCCCAACAGGCCTGCAGGCCTCCCGTTCTTCTGGAATTCTGAGAGACCTTCGCAAAATGTCAACGAAACCTGGTGACTTGCCGGGCTAGTGGACGGGACAACTCAATCACTTTACCCGCAGCAGCAACGAGGCGGATATAGACAGTGCCACCGCGACCCAAAGCAGGCTGTCCGGCAGCGACAGATTCTCGCGGCCGGTCCCGGCAAGCGTTTCCGTCAACACCTGGGCCGCGGCTGGGTCCACAAGGGCCCGGGGGTCTTCCTTCACTGAATCAAGCAACCCTACCGGGAGGGCACTCCTGACGTTTTCGGGACCCAGCGCGTCAATACCCATGCGAAAGCTCTGCAACATCACGACGCCGGTAGCGGCCCCCGGTCCTTGAGAGTACCTGCCGACCAGCCTGCTCTAGCACGCTACGCACACCGTTACGCAGCCGCGTCCCGGCCAGATGGGCGAATTATGGCTTTCCCTTTCGTTAGGGAAGGTGCTCACAAGCGATGCCATCGTTATCTCCGTCCAGCCGGTGTGGGTCCCTGTCCGGTCCGCCAGCGGTAATGAAACAGGCCTGCGCTTCTCGTTGGGTGTTGAAATCCTTGCAATCGAGATCCGGCCCGTGTGGATCGTGTGGATAGCACCCATTGGATGGTGTAGGTGTGGGCGTGGGCGTGTTGGTGCGTGTAGGAGTAGGAGAGCTGGCAGTAGAAGTCGGAGTGTAGGTGGGAGAAGACGGAATGTCAGTTGCAATGGGAATCCGTTCCGCATGTGTGACGATCAGAAGCGGCTCGTAGATCCAGCCGCTGCGCCCAGAGACACAGCAGAACAGAATCCAAGTGCGCGATGGGTTGAATGCCTGGGCATTGAACCGGTCTCCTTGGGACACCGTGGTTATTACGGAGAAGGAAGGCCCCGGCCCTTCTCGCATATTGGCCCTTTCAACTGTGACGACAAAGTACGGAGTTGGAATCGGAGATGAAGTTGGCGTCGTCGTCGAAGTCGGTGTTGCGGTCCCCGTTTCCAGTGTCGAGACGCGTGTTTTCAGCGCCGCCACGTCCGTTGAGAGGCGCTTCACTTCTGTGGTTATTGCGTTGTCTTGCGGTGGGGGTTGGCTGCCCGAGGTTTGCTCAGTCTGCTCCTGCCACAGGGACAAAGTGAAGGCCGTTTGCAGAACAAGCACTATGGCAAGAATGGAAGTTAAGGCTTTCACGCTGCGGTGCCCCCTTGGTGGTCACAGACGCACGGGTGCCACCACAGCAATCCTATGAATCTATCGATCCAACAAGGGGGCGCAACGCCCCCGGCGGCTGTGGTTACCGACGAATCGATAAATTCAGATTGCTGTGGTGACCCCATCCTACTACAGAATCGGGGCAGGAAACAATGAGACCTGGCAAGGGGCAGATTCTTTGATGGAGGATGCGGGCACCCGGGGCGTACGGCGTTGTCAGAATGGCCATTGCCGGAATACCTTGAGAGCACAATGGATTGGGACGCCTTAGGCACCTGCATGGAGGACGGGAGCCGCGCTCAGGCACTCCTGGGATTGCCGGCGAAGGTCCGAGGCGTTGCGGGGCGTTTTAAGCGGTTTTTGGGGTGCTAAGGAATTGGGGGCCTGGGAACCACAGAATACTGAGACATCGATCAGGGGCTCTTGCGAAGGCTGTGCAGAGCCACCGAAGGCGCAGCAACGGGAGCTAAACCTTTCAATCAGCCGCAAGGTAAGGTTGCAATCAGCCGCAAGGTAAGGTTGCAATCAGCCGATGGCTGGAGATACCTTCCTTGTATCCCCCTCAGGGCAATAGGGAGGTTGGACGCCAAGGCCAGACAGGCCTTGGCTAGCCGCGTTCACGACAGTAGTAAGGTGAATGTGGTCTTTGAAGTGGGCCCCAAAAACTGGACCACAAGCTAAGGTGTATGTGCGACGGTTTAC
>JAPPKT010000123.1 GCA_028819675.1 Caldilineaceae bacterium
CGAAGTTCTCAGGATCGTAGAAGCTGGTCGCCTCCAGCGCCGGCTCGATACCCTTGGGCAGGTTGTGAGCGAGGTACGCCTGCAACGCTACGTCGGGCAGCGACTGCGCCTGGTCCGGGGAACCCTTTACGAAGAAGTTCCCATCTTCAAACTCCAGGTCCTCCTCGGCCGCCTCCAGCAAGTGGGCCGCAATCGTCCGCGCCTTGTCAACGACCTTCTCGGCCGCAGAAGCTATAGCGCTGCCGCCAGTCGCCGCGCTGCGGCTGCCGTACGTGCCCCAACCGTGAGGCATGACGCCGGAGTCGCCCTCGATGACGTCGATATCTTCGTAGGGTACCCCCAATGCGCTGGCAACAATCTGCGCATAGGTGGTCTCATGACCCTGACCGTGGCCCGAGCAGCCGCTGTACACAGTGACCTTGCCGGTGGCGTGCACGCGCACGACCGCGCTCTCCCACTGGCCTGCCTGGGCGCCCAGCGATCCGACAACAGCCGACGGCGCAAGGCCGCAAGCCTCGATGTAGGTTGAAAGGCCGATGCCTACGTATCTGCCCTGTTCTCTCAGAGCAGCCTGCTCCTTGCGGAAGTCGTCGTATCCAATCGCCTCCAGCGCCTTGTCCAGCGCGCCTTCATAGTTGCCGCTGTCATACGCAAGCGCAACCTGCGTCTGGAATGGGAAGTTGTCCGGGGCAACGAAATTGCGTCGGCGAATCTCGGCCGGATCAAGGCCGGTGACACGCGCCGCTTCGTCCACCAATCGCTCTACAACGAAAGTAGCTTCAGGCCGGCCCGCGCCGCGGTATGCGTCGACGGGGACGGTATGCGTGAACACACCGTAAACGTGGCAGTGAATTGCCGGCAGATCATATTCGCCCGACATCAGAGTACCGTACAGATAAGTCGGTACAGCCGGCGCAAAAGTGGACAGATACGCGCCCATCGCCGCGTAGGTGTCGACCCGCAGGCCGGTGAACTTTCCGTTCGCGTCAATTGCCATCTCGGCGTGCGTCACGTGGTCGCGGCCGTGCGCATCGGTCAGGTAGGTCTCGGTGCGCGTTGCCGTCCATTTGACAGGCCGCCCCAACTGCATCGACGCCCATGCCGCAATCGCCTCATCTGCGTAGTGATGAATCTTGCTGCCGAAACCACCCCCAACCTCCGGCGCAATTACCCGGATTTTGTGCTCCGGCAAGCCAAGCGAGGCCAGACTCATCAGCAACCGGTGGATGTGAGGATTCTGGGTCGTCATGTAGAGAGTCAACTCGCCCGTGATGTTGTTGTAGTCTGCCAGCGCGGCGCGCGGCTCCATCGCATTCGGAATCAGGCGGTTGTTGACGATGTCCAGGCTGGCGACGTGCGCAGCATTGGCAAATGCGGCGTCGGCACTCTCCTTGTCGCCAATCTCCCAGTCAAAGGCAATATTGTTCTGCGCCTCATCATGTACGAGCGGCGCCCCTTCTTCCGTCGCCTTCTTTGGGTCGGCTACCCCATCGCGCGGATCGTAGTCCACGTAAATCAGATCGAGCGCGTCATGCGCCGTGTACTGGTCCTCGGCGACCACGATTGCCACGCCGTCACCGACATAGCGCGTCGTGTCCTTCGCCAGCATAAAATGTTCGGGGATTACCATATCCGGAAGCAGCCAGCCGACAGGGATGCCGCCCGGGACACCACTATCGGCAATATCCGAGGCCGTGTAGACGGCAATTACGCCGTCCAAGGCCTCGGCTTCGCTGGCGTCGATGCTGTTAATCTTTGCGTGGGCATAGTCGCTGCGCAAAATCGTGCAATGGGCCGTGTTAGGCAGCTGCAGATCGTCCGTGTACTTTGCCCGTCCGGTAATCAGCTCAGGGTCCTCTCGTCGGCGGATGGATGAACCGAATACACCCGCACCATTGCTTTCACCTGCCATATTCCAGTTCCTCCTTTAGCCGTTCATCGTCTCGGCGGCATCCTGCACCGCACGCACGATATTATGATAACCGGTACAGCGGCACAGATTCCCCTCCAGCCCGTGGCGAATCTCGTCTTCGCTCGGCTGCGGGTTCGTGCTCAGCAGGTCGACGCAGGAAATAATCATGCCCGGTGTGCAGAAACCGCACTGCAGCCCGTGGTTGTCCCAAAAGGCCTGCTGCACTGGATGATATTCCCCGTTGGCCAAACCCTCGATCGTGGTGATCTCGCTGCCGTCTGCCTGGACCGCCAGTACGGTGCATGACTTGACCGCCTGCCCATCGAGCAGGATCGTGCAAGAGCCGCACTGGCTCGTGTCACAGCCGATCTTCGTGCCCGTCAGGCCCAGTTCCTCGCGCAGGAGATGCGCAAGAAGCAGCCTTGGCTCAACATCCTTACTGACGCTTGCGCCATTGACCTCCAGTTCGATGGATATACCCATAGAGCTTCCTCCTCTTTTAGAGCTCTGAAGAAATCCGATCTATTTGGCTTTGCCGAATAGTTGCCGCCACATCCATACTAAGGCGGCGAAACCGGCCAGGATGTAGAGAACCTTGCGCGCGTTGCCATTGTTCTGAACCTCCTTGGCAAGGTCAGCGGCTACGTCTCTGGCCACGTTGATACCCACTTCCATTGTCGAGGGCGTTGCCACTTCTGGTTGTGCAGTTGCACCGGCGGAACTTGCCGGGGGTGCCGGACTGGGCGCGCCGGCGGTGGCACTCGACTCCGAGGCCGCTTCCGTGCCGTTCGAAGGGGCTGTCGCTTCGGGCTCCGCAGGCTGAAGCCGTGCGGCAATGATATTCTCGAGCGACTGCAGTCCCTGGCGGGTCAGCGAACGCGCCGTGCTGTCGACCAGACGCTGTCCCACACTGGCGATACGCCCGCTCAACTGTGCGTCGCCGTCATAGTGAAGCGTTGTCGGGCCGTCGCCTTCGAGACGCAATGTGCCCACGCCTTTGACATAACCGGGCCGTCCCTGGCCCGCGATCTCCATCCGGTACCCATTGGGAGGATCGATCTCATCCAACGTGACCTTGCCGTTGAAACTGCCTTGCACAGGCCCCACGCGAATGCTGATCTCGCCGCTGAATTCATTGTCCGCGGTCTTGTCCAACCGTTTGCAGCCAGGCAGGATCCGCGAAAGCACATCGGGATCCAGCAACGCTTCCCACACTTCGCTCTTGGGAGCGTCAAAACTGTGTGTGCCCGCCAATTTGACCATGTTAGTCAGTGCTCTTTCTTGCTATCGATTTCACGTAAGTGAACAATTGCATTGTTAGAGGGTCTGAAATGCGAGTGGAATGAGAAACCCGTCCGTCAAACTGTGGCAAAAGTCGGCGCTGAACCGATGCCGATGGGTCCGCAAGTCGCGTCCCCGCACGGCATTGAGGACTAGGAGATTCCGTACAGGAAATGATGCGCGAGATTATAGCCTACCGTCTGCATAAGGGCAAACAATGCCAATCCAAAGGGTGCATCCCAAAGTGGGGCCGAACTTTCACATTTCTTGGTTGAGGTCTAAGCCATGTCCAGCTCACAGATCCAATCTAAGGCCAGGTAAGTGGCTGCTCTCTCCTGAATTTCTTGGGCGGTCGGGCCTATTAGGCCCACCCATGTTGGGGGGGGGGGGGGGCGGGCGCCCCCCCCCCCCCCCCCCCCCCCCCCCCCGGCACGCGGGGGGAGGAGGGGGGGGGGG
>JAPPKT010000617.1 GCA_028819675.1 Caldilineaceae bacterium
AGGCCCAATGTTCCTGGATGTTGCGCACAGACGACACTCTCCGATATGCCCGGATTGAAGGGGTCTTGCCCCGAATTCAGCTCAAAGGAGAACAAGAAATGACCAGGATTTCAAGACGTACATTTCTCAGCGGTTTAGCCGCAGGCGCGGCCGGCGTAGCTGTTGCCGCTTGCGTCCCGCAGCCTGTGATGCAGGACACTGCTGCCGAAGCGGACGAGCAGACCTTGCATCTGGCGATGACCGGTTCCGGCGCCGCCCGGCATTTTGGACCCATGGATGTCGGGTTTGGGGTCATAATGGGAGCGCTTCAGTACGCCATGCCCTTCAAGGCTCTCCCGGATGGTACAGTGGCCCCTTACCTCGTCTCGAGCTACGAAGTCAATGACGACGCCACGCTCTACACGTTGCACATCGACCCCCGCGCCGTCTGGTCCGATGGCTCGCCAGTGACCGCCAGCCAGATCAAGGCGGCTTGGGAGTGGCAGACTGATCCGGCCAACGCATGGGTCGAAGGGGGGCTCGCCAGTCTCTTCCTTAACGGGGTCGTGGGATTTGATGCAGCGGCCGATGGCGAGGTCGACGAGATTGAGGGTCTGGTTGTGACGGACGAGAGCACCTTGGAAGTACATCTTACGGCCACCGACCGTCTGCTCCCATTTTCCCTGAGTCAGTTGTATTGCGGGGTCTTCAACGTCGAGGATGCCGAAGGGGATCCCGACTACTTCTTGAAACCGAACCCGCTTGTCAACGGCCCTTACCAGATTACCGAGGTCCATCCCACTGGTCTACAGGCCGTGTTCACCCCGAATCCCAACTGGTGGGGTGACGAGCCGGTGATCACCAAAATCGTCATGCAAGCGTACCAAGACCAGATGGCGATGGGCATAGCTATGGAGAACGGTCAGATTGACGTAGGTTGGTTCGGCGACCGCAAAGTGGCCAAAGATACGCTGGAGAGAATCGGGGGATACACAGTGACGGTGCGTACGACGAGTTTTGCCTACGCCTCGTTCAAGGCCAACGTGGAACCTGTAGATGACGTCAACCTGCGCAAGGCCCTCCTCCACGCCATCGACTTTGAGACCATGGTCGACGTGGCCGGACAGGGTACGAAATGGGTCTGGCCTGCGCCAGGTCTCGTAGAGGGCTTCCAATGCCATGATCCGGCCACGGCCAGCTACACCGAGTTCAATGTCGATCTGGCCAAGGAGTACCTGGCCAAGTCCAGGTTCAAGACCGGAGACCAGGTGCCCAAGATTCGCATGACGCCCAACGGCACCGACCCTGTAAACATTAAGAGTTTGCAGATCATGCAGGAAGCATGGCGGGTTCACCTGGGCATCACCGACGTGGAGATCAAGGAGCAGCCTTCGGGCTATGGTGATGAAGAGAGACTAATAGCCATCGAACGCCAGAGCACCGGCGCGAGTCCCACTGATTCCGCGGTGTTGGCAAGGAACACATTCCACTCGAACAGCCCCGCGGCCTCACATTTCATGGGAGGCTACAAGAACGAACGAGTTGACGAGCTTATCGAGAAGGCTCTGGCGATGAGCCGAGAAGATCCTGAGTTCTGTCCGACGCTTCGCGAGGCCGAGGATCTGTTCCTTGCTGATGCCATGCTCATCCCTCTCTATACCAACCACCGTCCTGTCGAGCTGGCACGCGAAGTTGCCGTGGCGCAACCCTGGGCGAAGAACGTCTTCATCGGGCCTGCATACTACTTTCTCCCATGGGTCGAACCGATGATGACGATTGAAAAGTGATGACGAATCGTCCGGTCAGGGCAGATTGCCCGTCTGCCCTGACCCGCGCAACTTGAGTCGAAGCGCATCGCTCCTCATCGCTTCAACTCCCTCGCTCAGGAGTCAGAAAGCTATAGTGGCCCGCTACCTTGTTTCGCGTCTCGCGGTCGTGATACCGGTTGTGCTGGTGGTGCTTCTGATCACCTTCACCCTGGGTTATTATGCGCCCGGCGATCCAATCCTGATCATATATGGCGAGGACCTCTACCGGCTCAGGCCAGAGGACCTTGCGCGCATGCGACGCAACCTGGGCCTGGATCGGCCCTTCTGGGAGCAATATCTGGACTATATGGGCCGGACCGTTCGCGGCGACCTCGGCCGTTCCATCGCTTCGAAAGTTCCGGTCAACCGCCTGCTCGCCAGTTCGCTGCCAATCTCGCTGCAACTGGGGCTTCTGGCCGGGGCGGTCCTGGCCTTGCTGGGCATTCCTCTGGGTGTCCTGGCTGCCCTCCGCCACAACACCCTGTTGGACTATCTGATCGTCAGTCTGGCCCTCGTGGTGCGCTCGGTGCCTGTATTTGTGCTGGCGCCTCTTCTCCTGATTCTCCTTGTTCTTCAGCTCAAGATCATGGACGTTCCCGCCGCCTGGAAAGGCATCGCCACGCCCGCTGTTGTCCTGCCGGTCATCTTGCTGGCCGCCTACCCTTTGGCGGATGTCATCCGCCAGACGCGAGCAGGGGTACTGGAAGTCTTGCAGGAAGACTATGTGCGTACCGCCCGCGCCAAAGGGCTTACCTTAATCTTGATCATCACCCGTCATGTTTTGCGCAACGCCCTCATCCCGGTCGTTACCTCACTCGGTCTGATCGTGAACGGACTCATCCATGGTTCTGTTTATCTTGATCGAATCTTCAACATACCCGGCTTCGGCAATCTGGTTGTCACTGGCATACAACGCCTGGATTTCCCCGTCATCCTCGGCACCACAGTGTTCAGCGCTTTACTCGTGATAGCCGCCAATCTCGTGGTCGATCTGATCTATCCCTTCCTGGATCCACGCGTGACCTACACTGGAAGGGAAGGACGCTGATGAGCCGGAATCAGAAACTCGACCTCAGCCAAAGCGAGGAAGAGCAGAGCGATGCCCGCGATCAGGTGGCGGGAAATCGAGGATTGTGGCGCGATGCAGGCCGCCGCCTTGTCCGCAACCGCCTCTCACTGGTCGGCATCTTCGTATTGTCAATCCTATTCGTAGTGGCGATATTCGGCCCATCCGTCGCGCCCTACCCGTTCATGGAACAGAATCTCAAGCTTATCAGCCAACCGCCGAGCGCCGACCACTGGCTGGGCACGGACCAGTTGGGGCGCGATGTCCTGAGCCGCATTCTGTGGGGCGCGCGCACGGCAACAACAGTTGCCATCTTCGTCACTTCGATCAGCCTGGGCGTGGGAATCGTCCTCGGCGGCGTGGCGGCATTCGCTGGAGGCATGGCGGACTGGCTCATTATGCGGCTGACCGATGTAGTCATGTCGGTGCCATCGATCATGCTCGCGCTCCTGGTCAACACGGCCATTAAGAAGCCTGTAGCCATCTGGTACGAGGATTTGTACGAACAGACAGGTTGGGCTTTTTTCAGGAGTACAACGTTCCTAGACTACCTCATTGTGCTGGGGGCGCTGGCCGTCGTCTCCTTCCCCGGATATGCGCGTCTGATTCGCGGGCAGATACTTTCGCTGCGGGAGCGAGAGTACGTGACTGCCGCCCGCTCCAGCGGAGTGCCCTTTGCGCGTATCCTCTTTCGCCACGTTGTTCCCAACGCTTTGGGCCCGGTGATCGTGGCAGCGACCTTCGGCTTTTCCGGCGCGATGGTGATGGAGGCATCT
>JAPPKT010000450.1 GCA_028819675.1 Caldilineaceae bacterium
TTGACCATCGTTCTGCCCCTCCACAGGCTTGGTGACTTGCTCCATTGTAGGGTAGTCAGCAAGCGAGTTGCCTTTTGACACTTTTCCTACAGCCCCCCTCCGAACCGTGCCTGCGACTTTCGCCGCACACGGCTCTCCAGTTTGTCATTCCATTTTTTGTTCTTTCTGGGTGTCGCCAAATACAGGTTCGACTTTTTGCATTACGTATGTCTCTCTGTCTTTGTGTCTGACACACCTGCCTCCCTTCGCCATGCAGGAGGCTTTCCCTCTCTCGGATTACTATGGAGACTCCGTTGCCCTATGCCTTTCGGCACGTAGGCAACTGCGGATTCCGTAACGAATCCCTGCAAAGTTCCCCTTAGACTCCCCGTTTGTCTCCTTACCCTCGCTCTCTGCAAGTCGTGCCCCTTCGGCGGGTTGTTGTGACGGTGTACAGATGGCAGCGCCTTCAGGGCTTGGGATTCATCCACTTTCCCAAGGGCGGCTAATTCTTGCCAAACGGAGACTGGGATTCAAGCAGTTTAGCCTCAGCCATAAAATACAGGTCTTGGCGGTCTGATTCTATTGTGACTATCCCATCCTCCGCCTTTACCACCATGCCATTTTCCCTTCAGCCTTTCAGAATCCGGAAGGGTGGTTGACCTACGGGGTATCCCTCCTCCTCGTGTCCGCTTTGTGGGCAGGGGATTCGCGCGTAAGCCGGCGAGCTTGCACCTTAGCTCGTGGTCCAGTTTTTGGGGCCCACTTCAGTCCTCATCAGCAGCGGGCGCTTCCTTTGAGGTCGCATCTCTGCATAGTAACATGCGCAGAAAATAGTGTGTCGCAGAAGGAAAGAAAAGGAGATGTTGAGAGCGAAACTCTGCGTGCCTATCGCGCTCGTGATGCTTATCCTGGCGGCCGCGACTCCCGGATTCGCTGCGGCAAACCAAGAAACAGGGACAACATCGCCAACCGCAACGCCCCAACTCCCATTGGCAGCAATACCTAATGGAACCTGGCTGATCGGCGCAGAAGTTTCTCCAGGACTTTACGCCGCTCCAGGGGGCGCCCAGTGCTCCTGGAAGCGGCTCAGCGGGTTTGGCGGCACGTCGGAGGAGACCATTGCCGCCGGTGGGGGAGAGCGTCCCATCGTTGAGATTGCGCAGACAGACAGAGGGTTCGCGACGGACAGTTGCGGTGAATGGACTCCCCTAAACGTTAACGGTGACGCCGGTGCGCCGTCGCCTACTCCGCTGTCGACCGAAACCCGAACACCAACATCTACCCGGAGGCCAACTGCAACCGCGGCGCCGTCGCCTACGGACACGGCAGTTCCGACCCCCACTGCCGCGAGGAACTTGAAAATTACGGTGCCGGAGAAATGGCAGACCCTTGCCGACGAACGGCTTGGCTACTCATATGCTGTCCCCAAAGGGTGGCAGACCATCGACTTGCCGCGGATCGAGAGGTATCCCCTATGGGGCGTCATCAAGAGATTCTTCTCGGATGTGTCCGATCAGTTGACAGATTTCCTGAAAACGCCTGAAGGCCAGCGCTTGGGCTACCTCGCTGTCGACGTGGATATGTTCCCGCGCCCAACAGCCCGCACGATCGCGCTTGCCGCCGTCTGGCCTCTTGACGACGATCTGCCTTCCGAGACCATAGTTCAACTGCTGCCTGAAATGCTGGGATCGATTCGCCAGGTTTCCATCGATCTGGAGCGAGTGGAGGCCCGGATCATCAACAACCTCCCAGCCATTCAGGCGGTTGGCACAGCCGATCTTCGAAGTCAAGGACTGTTCTACGCCCATACGGTCGTTACGGTCTTGCGATGGCAGGACAACGCTTACCTATTGGCTGTGCTATCTCCTCCGCAAGACGACGCGGCAGACCATCTGATCGAACAGATTGTGGGCAGCTTCGGGCCGACAGCAGCGTTGAGGCCAGAACCGACGCCCACGCCCACACACACGCGGAGACCACCAACACGGACGCCCACGCCGACGCCCCTGGCATGCAAAACACATGCTGCTGTGACCTGGTGCGTGCTATCAGTGACAGATCACGGTTCAGCAGTGACCAACAGCGCCGGCCATACTCTGACGCCCAACGGCGCAGAGAACAACCGATTCATCAGGGTGCGCTTCCGGGCGCGCAACGAGTCCGCCGCGGATATGGAGATAATGGAGGTCAGAGCGCTCAAGCTGCGCGACGGGCAAGGGCGTGAATACGAACACTTTATACAAGATCGGGGACGATTTATACCGTCCTGGTATCCAGATACGCACATCCCGGAGGGAGAGAGATGCAGGGTGGTGGTGTCATTCCGGCCAGATCGGCCGCGCAAACTCCCGCCAAACGTCTGGACGATCTGCCAGGCGCTGTTTGAAGTCAATGCCGACGCCACAAACCTTGTCTTTCTCGCGAACGCCCTGGCTGGAGAGCCGAGAGTGTCTGTAGAGATCCCATTGTCCCTTCCCTAGAGCTATAACCGCATTGGAGGTGGTTGCGATAGGGCTGGAATGACGGAGAGTTGAGAGAGGCGTCTGCAGTGACATTAACGAGCTTGACAGCGTCTGGCGCGGCTCCAGAGGGACCAGGCAGGACGCAAGTGGGACGAGTCGTTCTGCCAGGGAATAAATGTCAGCACCTTAGGGGCTTGTGTTTCATCCACTTTCCCAAGAGCGGCTAGTTTTTGCCAAGCGGAGACGGGGATTCAGGCGGTCCAGCCTTCGTCTCAGGATACATGTCTTCGCGGTCCGATGATGGTTGCGGCTGACACATCCACTGCCTTTACCACCATGTTGTTTGCCCTTCATCCTTTCAGATGCCGGCCCGATGTATGACCAACGTGGTGTTCCGCTCCCCGTGTCCACTTTGTGGGCGGGCGATTCGCTCGTAAACCGTTGCACATACGCCTTTGCTTGTGGGCTAGTTGTTGGGGCCAAACTCAGTTACTCCCTGCCGACCAACACAGTTCAAGCCTACTTAGGCCATGGGAAATCGCTTGCAGCCACTCCGAATCCGCGCTAGACTCTACCCGAGATTACGTATCGCTAAATCAATTTCAGAAACATGCAAAACTGAGCCATCAGAAAAGGAGGGATATATGCCGTATGAGAATGACTTGAGACTGGCTATCTTGCTCGTGTTGCGTGCATCCCAAAATAGCGAAGAACCAATTACCAGCTTTCGTCTACGCGACAAACTTAAGGAACTATTCGAAGTTGATGACGACAGTTTTGGGTCCATAGTTGGCGACACAAAAAAAGTGTTACGACCAGAACTGATCGAATACGGTCTCAGTTCGCACGACCTCACTGACCGAGGAGCGCAGGCATTGTTGGAAATAGATAAGTTCGTTGAAGCCATGGCGACAGCCAACGAGAATGAACACCAAAGGGCTCCAAGAGAGCCCATCTACAAGACTATTGAAGCCCTGGATTCTAGTAGCTTCGACGACCAGGTAGCCGCCTCCCAAGAGAATGGCGGAAGATTCCTCACAGAAACATTTCAGTTTGGGATACATGATGGCAAACGATTCTATGCGGGTGTCGTAGAATTTCCTCCACCGCCCACGCCCGCCGCGGAGGAATTCTTGTAGGGGTGTCCGTGTCATTCCGAAAGGAATCTAACAGCGCCTCAGTCAAGGGAATCCCGACGCCCTCTGCCTGCACTTCTGTCACCAGATACCGTGTTTTCCATACCTTAGAGTCGTGAACCAGCACAGAAGTACTGTCGCCTAAAGTCTTGTTCATGGGTTTCCGCACTGACTAGACCACGAAACGGGTAAGAATGGATAGGGAAACGGTTATTCGGAAGTTTGAGAATGTGAAGTCGTGGCAGAGAGGCGGCGTGCGAGCGCCCCATAAGCCTTTGCTGGTGCTCTATGCGATTGGCAGGCTTTTGCGAGGTGAGGAGCGGCTACTGCCCTATGCCGAAGTGGACAAGGAACTCGGGGATTTACTGCGGGAATTCGGTCCGAAGCGGCGGAATTATCAAACTCAGTTTCCGTTTTGGCGGCTCCAGAACGACGGCGTGTGGGAGATTCCGGAGGCGTACCTGGTGAGTCAGACTTCCAGCGGGGATGCCAGAAAGAGCGACCTGGATGTGTATGAGATTTCCGGGGGATTCACCGAAGATATCGCCCGTCTGTTGCGGGACGATCATGAACTGGCGTTAAGGATCGCCCAGAGGATGCTGGATGGTCATTTTCCGCCCTCGATCCATGAGGACATTTTGCAGGCGGTCGACATAGAATCGCCCTCCTCAGGGCTTGGCAACGGCAGGCGCTACTCGGATTTCCTGGCGAATGTCTTGAAGGCATATGAGTACAGATGCGCCGTTTGCGGCTTCGACGTGCGGCTGCGCCATCAGCCTGTTGCGCTGGAAGCCGTCCATATCAAATGGCAACAGGCCGGAGGGCCCGACGTGGAAACGAACGGCCTAGCGCTATGTGTACTGCACCAGAGGCTCTTTGACCGCGGCGCTTTTTCTTTGTCCGACGGGTTGCAGATCATGGTGTCGGATGAAGCCAACGGGTCGGCCGGTTTCCAGGAGTGGCTGATGCGGTTCCATGGTCAGCAACTCAAATTCCCGCAGAGACTGTCCTATTACCCAGACGAGAAGTTCGTTTCCTGGCATGTCAAAGAGGTCTTCCAAGGAGACTATCGCGACCTGTGATTTGAGCAGGCCCTTCTTCAGCCTTCCAATTTGGAGCAGTCATGCCGGTGTCACAGCACGCTTTAGATTAAGTCCGGTCAGCGGTGCCGAAAAGCAAGTATGGCTCTCTTCAATCCTTGGGCTGCCCAGGCACCAATCCCCGCTGTTGCGTCCGCACCTAAAGGAACAACCAAAAAATAAACTGCATAGTTGGGCCCTTTCGATTGACATTGAGGGTGGGACATCTATAATGGGCTTCAATCCCACCGGCATGACAAAGAGACAGGAGAAGTAGAAGTGATCAGTTTGGAACAGGCATTCAGCGATACTGAAAGCGCCGCGGGGGCGGCGCTCAAGGCGGCAAGAGGACTGACTACGCAGGCCAGGGCTCTCGAACGGGCGGCCAAGACAGGAAACATTGCGGCGATAAAGAGAGAACAGAAGAGGCTTGCCGAGGCCCTTAACGTTCTACAGCAGGAGGTACAGAACGCGGCGGCGTCCTGGTCTTTTTCGGACGAGGAGGTGGAAAGGTACCTCGATGAACGGTATACAGATGAGCTCCGGGACGCGGCTGCCGACGCCGGCCTCAAGGTGTACGAACGTGACGGGAACGTGTTTTCCTACCCTTCCGTATTGCGCGTACTGCCGCGTGAGAGCGCGGTGCGGGTTGACAGGAAGAAGAATTCCGCCATTCGACCGACGCATTTGGCGGAAATGCTTCTCAAGAATCAGACAAAGTCCAGCGGCTATTCGTCAAACCGGTTCCTTGAATCACTCTATACAGTGTACTCCGGCATTTTGAACAGGGAGGATTCGGGCCGCCTGATGAAGAGCACCGGGATCGTTGTGCCCCTGATAAAGATCTACGGGCTTATGACTGCCTTGCCCGGCGCTAACCGCGAGTATGACCGCAGCGACTTTGCGCGGGACATTTACATGCTTGACGCGAACGGACCACGCCGAACGCGGCGGGGGGCCACAGTTTCATTCCCTTCCTCAACAGGGACACGCCGAAAGTCCAGCGATCTGTTTACCTTTGTCGGACCGGAGGGCCAGAGCGTTGAGTATTACGGCCTAAGGTTCAGCGAGGACGCCTAATGTCGAACAGTATCCCTATTCAGGAGTGGCTGGGATTCATTGACAGTGAGTATCTGTCAACGTTCGTCAAGGACGGCGGGGCATCGGTCAAGTTCGCGGTCACGCCCGAGGAGAGGAGGCCTGAACTCTATGGTTCGCTTAAGGCGCGATGCGAAGAGCTGGATTACGTTTTCGTGGAGTTGGATGCCGTCAGCAGTCGCGTTCATATGCCCCAGGACATCTTTTTTGCGCTGGCCAAACAGATAGACTGGCGGCTTCTGGCGCAGCGGATGGTGCGACGACTGGCTGAAGAAAAGGGTTTCAGCGTGGACGGGGTAGCCATTGCGGACGCTCACGACAATATCTACAGTTCCCTGGCGCACGCCAACGGCATTGAAGCGCGGTTCGTACTCCAGGAGATCAGACCGGATGTCGTCAGCCAAGTACTGAGAAACCAGAAGATGGCGAGGGACTTCAAGGTCGCCATGACTCACCTGTGCACAAGCCTGGACGGCGGAGAGTCCAGACAGCCGCTACTGGACTGGCTTACGGGCGTCAACACGCGCATCAGCAACGTTCGCCCCTTTTCGATCCGCACCAGCATAAACCGCACGACGGCGCGACACTATATCGAGTCGGCGCTCTATTGGGTACAACACGTGGGCCATGCGGGCACGGCGCTCTTGCTAGAAAACTCACGCGTGACGCTGGCGAGAAGACCCAAAGACGGATCGCGGTATTACACACGGGCAATGACTATCGATCACTACGAGTTGCTACGCGAGTTCATTGACGACGTGGACAGGCTGGCGGCGACGCTGATGGTTGTCGTGACCAACAACGACTTCATCGACGAACAGTCGGCAAGAGGCTGGAGAATTTATTCGGCACTGCAGACCAGGATCATGGACGACGTTCGCGACAGAAACCTGGTTAACCCGGTCGCTGCCCTGGTGCGGCTGTTGTAAGGAGGGCTGACATGTCGTTTGGTGACGGGACCAGTTCAACGGTGGCTAACCGGCTGGCGCTGGAGGCTCTGCGGAGCGGCGTGCCCAACCGGGCGGCCGTGCGGCTACTGGGTTGCAATCAGCCGCACGTGGAAGAGCAGTTCACGGCCATGCTGGACGGCGCCGCGGACAATGACAGTCCAGCCCGCAACGGCCAGGGGATGCTGATCTCGGGCGACTTCGGATCGGGCAAGTCACACCTGCTGGCGCACCTGGAGCATCTTGCGCTTGAACAGGGGTTTGTCTGCAGCAAGGTGGCGATCAGCAAGGAGACACCTCTCTATGATCTCGGAAAGGTGTTTATCTCGGCCATGGAAAACGGGCGGTTACCCGACCGCAGCGGCCGGCTAATTGAAGAGTTGGGGCTATCTCTAAAGCCGGACTCGAGAGAGTTCGCATCGTTCTTCAGATGGGCGGACCAGGCGGCGGCGCGAGGCGACATCAGTCCTATTTTTCCGGCCAGCCTGCTCATCTATGAAAGAGCGGGGGACCTCGAACTCAACGGAGAGATCGAGACATTCTGGGCAGGGGACAAGATTCTCAAGGGCAGGATAACGGCCGGGCTGCGCCAGATCGATCAGCTGCAAAACTACAAGTTCAACATGCCGAAGGTAGCTGAGCTGCCGCCTCAGCGTCTGCGGTTCGCCTTGGAGTTGATCAAGGGGGCGCGGTACAAGGGGTGGGTCGTATTGCTGGATGAGATCGAGCTGGTCGGTTCCTACTCACTGCTGCAGAGGGGACGATCGTATGCGGAGGTGGCCCGTTGGATGGGGGAGGCGGCCGGGGAAAGCTATCCGGGCTTGATCATGGTCGGCTCGGTGACCGAGGATTTTGCTTCGGCGATCATCAGTCCTGACGGATCGAGGAAGGACCACGACTACATCAGGCCGAAGATGGAGGCGAATCGGAGATACAACAGTATCGCCGGCCGCTCCGAGACCGGGATGCATATGCTGGAACGGCAGTGCGTGCCGCTCAGAGCGCCGGAAAGCGACGACGTGACGGCTACGGTAGAGAAGCTTCGCAGCCTGTACAGCGACGCGTACGGATGGGAGGCGCCCCCGATCGAGGCGAAGGCAGGCGGGGCCGGGATTTACGGACGGATGCGCTACCAGGTCCGGCGCGCGATTAACGAATGGGACCTGTTGCGGCTGAGGCCAGACTCCAGACCGGAGACGGAGGTCCACGAGTTTACGACTTCGTACGAGGAGAACAGAGACCTGGAGTCCCCGGCCCATGAAGGCGATGCTGAATAGGGCCGGCGATGCCTATCCCCTTCGACGATCTGGCTGAACGCGACAGCGGCGGTACGGCAGCCTGGCTGCGATTTGTTGACGAAGAGGAGGGGCACGGGATCCGGGCGGCACTGTTTGAAACCTCCAGCGTGGGCGAACCACTGCGTTTCTCCTTTGCCCGCGCTGACAAGAACATCCAGTCCCATTTGCATACAGACAAGGCGCCCTGGCGTGAGGACGCAGTGCTTTCGCTCACCCGATCGCTCTTGAGGTCGGCACCGGGCTCGCCGGCGCTGCTTTTCGGCCTGGCAGACGAGATTCCCCTATGGGTCGTTACCGAGGCCCTACGGGTGCGGCTGCCCTTCTGCCGCGTCAATTTAGAAAACAGGAGTGCGCCACAACTGCTGTGGGCGAATGAACCGCCCCGCGAAGGCACGGAAGCACACCAGACACTTGACAGGATCATGCTGAGGGAGGATCCCTTCGAGGCGTTTGACCGCGCCGCGAATTGCCTGTGCAAGGCGTTCGAGTACAGACGCATTCGGGGCGTTTCCAGTTTTGCAGGATTGAACGCGGTTTTGAACCTTGATCGACCTGAGGACGAGAACGGGGAGAGAACTTCCGGTCCGGCGGAGCACCTTTGGGAGCTGCTGGCGTTACAGCCCATCGATGGACAGCATGATCAAGGGCCTCAGCCCTCATCGTGGGTCTCACAGATGGAGTGGCCGGGGGAGTTGATGCCTTTTCAGATCAGCGGCGTGCAGGCCTTGCTGGAGATGAACCGGCTGCTCCTGGCGGACGACATGGGGCTTGGCAAAACGGTACAGACGGTGGCGGCGGTGCGGATTTTGCGGGCGCGGGGAGAGATAGAGTCGTGTCTTGTGATCGCGCCGGCCAGCGTATTGAACCAGTGGCGGCAGGAGCTTACGAGGTGGGCTCCTGAGCTCAGCGCAATCATCGTGCGCGGGCCGGCAGGCGACCGCAGCTGGCAGTGGCAGGCGCAGACGGACGTCAAGCTGGTCAGCTACGGGGTGCTGCGCCAGGACGCTGACAGGCTCGTTGCAATGCGGCCTGCGCGGCGGATGTGGGACGTCGTCGTGGCCGATGAAGCACAGCGGATCAAGAATCTTAACGATACAAGCGAAGCGGTCAAAAGTCTGCGGAGGGTGCGGTCCTGGGCGTTGACGGGCACGCCGATTGAGAACAGGGAAGAGGAGCTGGCTTCGATCATGGAGTTTGTCGATCATGACGGGACGAGTCCGCTCAAGCGCTATTTTCCGGGTTCAGAACTCCTGTACCGCCACAAGGAGGTCCAGCTGCGGCGCAAAAAGAATGAAGTTCTGAATGACCTGCCGCCGAAACAGGAGACCAAACTTTCAGTTGCGTTGGGCCCCAGACAGAGGGCGAGTTATACCAAGGCCGAAGAGGAGGGCATCGTCTATCTGAAGTCACTGGGGGCGGAAGTCAGAGTGCGGCATGTGCTGGAGCTGATCACGCGGTTGAAGCAGATCTGCAATTTCGACCCCGAGACCGGCGAATCCAGCAAGCTCGACGACATCAGGGAGCGACTGGACCAGCTGACCGGGCAGGGGCATAAGGCGCTTGTCTTCTCGCAGTACGCAAGCGAGACGTTCGGGGTGAAGGCGGCGGCTGCGTTCTTGCGAGAGTTCAGGCCAGTCATGTTGACGGGCGATATGCCGCTGGAGGCGCGGTCGGTTGCGATCGAGCAGTTCAGGCGTCGCGATGAGCATAAGGCGATGGTCATCTCGCTGCGGGCGGGGGGCTTAGGATTGAATCTGCAGGAGGCGTCCTACGTGTTCCATCTGGACCGCTGGTGGAACCCGGCCGTCGAGAGGCAGGCGGAGGATCGCGCGCATCGCATGGGGCAGACTGTCAAGGTCAACGTGATCAAGTATTCGTGCGCGGGCACAATCGAGGAACGCATTGACCGGATTCTGGAACGTAAACAGAGGTTGTTCGATCAGCTTATTGACGACGTGTCGCTCGACCTTTCGGCGAGGTTGAGCGGGGAGGAACTGTTTTCGTTGTTTGGGCTTGACTCTCCCAATGTCGGAAGTGATTGACTTTGTACCCATTGCTTTTGCAGGCAACCGCGAGATACTGACCAGTGCCGCTAATCGGCATGCCACAAGTGGAAAGGGCTGCACAAAATTTCGCGGCAAACTTACGCTCTGTCGCCACCCTATTCTTCCTTCAAGTGACTCCAGCGCGCGGCGGAATTTGCAAGCAGCCGTATGCCGCCTCCGCCTGTTGTTCCATCGCTCTGCCCTGCCGCCGGCTGGATGGGTTGCTCCATCTTCCACCTCAGCTTGTGGTCCAGCTTGAGGGGCTGAGCTCACAATTCCCCGAGAGTTTGTTGCTAGGGGTCAAAATGGTACGATAGAAGCAGAATCACCGGAGAGGGGATAGAAGAGGAAAAGACAGGTTATAGTAGCAGTTACAAGGTAGAAGCGAAAAGGAGCACCCGATGTCACAGCGGCAGGATGACGTCATTTCGAAAAATGAGCGCAGCACTGAAGCAGAAAAGGACTTGTTCCAAAAGTACGATATCACGTCCAGCCCGAATGACTTTAATGTAAGAACGATTGTTGATTTCATTGAGCAAGGAGTCTTCAGAATTCCTGTCTTTCAAAGAAACTACGTTTGGGATCTGATTCGTGCTTCCAAGCTTATTGAGTCCATAATACTTGGACTCCCCATTCCCCAGTTATTCTTGTATGAACAGGAAAGGAACAGTTATCTTGTAATAGACGGTCAGCAGAGATTGATGACCATTTACTACTTCCTGAAGATGCGTTTTCCTGTGACGGGAAGAAGATATGAGCTACGAGAAATATTCGATCGCGAAGGTAGGATTCCTTCCGAAATCTTCTCTAATGATGATTACTTCAGAAAATTCAACTTAAGACTTCCTAGCAGACTACCCCAAGAGAGAAATAGACTGCATGACCTAAACTATGAAACTCTAGGCCACTTGCGGACTACACTTGACCTGAAAACAATGCGCTGCGTTCTTGTAAGACAGAATTTCCCCAAAGAAGATGATTCATCGATTCTTGAGATCTTTAACCGGCTCAATACGGGAGGCATGAACTTGACTCCTCAAGAAATACGGGCGAGCTTGTACAATTCAGATTTTATGAAGATGGTTTCCCGTTTCAATGCAGATAGCAGGTGGCGAAGCCTAATTGATCAGCCTGAACCTGACCTCAGAATGAGAGATGTCGAACACCTGCTCCGTGGATTCGCAATGCTCACTCGAGGAGCCAAATATTCGCCTTCCATGACTAGGTTTTTGAACCAGTTCGCTAAAGAAATGCAAGAGGAATCCCAAAATGAAATTGACTTGTTGGAAAAAATGCTTTCGTCCTTCTTGGACAACTGCGTGGACTTCCCGGGGGGAATATTTGGCACCTCAAGTAGGAGGTTAAACATCTCGGTTTTTGAGTCAGTCTTTGCGGCTGCCTGTCAAACCGGATATAAAGATGGGTCCGGCCACGTGCGTTCCATTTGCAGTGAAAAGATTGCTAGCCTGAAGCAGGATGCTAGGTTTCTGGACGCCGCCAGCACCAAGAGCACGAACACTAACAAAGTTCGAACCAGGTTGAGTCGTGCCCGAAGGCTGCTATTGGACTGAGAGATGACGACGATCATTGATCGACTCCTTGAGCGTCACTCGCAGATCAGCGCATTTCTCGAATCACAAAACGAAGTATCGCTGAAGAGTTACGCAGACGAGGAGTTTCGCAAAGTATTGGTGTTGAGCATTGCCAGTTACTTCGAACATCAGATTATTGATTCTGTGACTCGCCTTGCAGAGAGTGCAAAGTCGGAGCAAGTAGAGAATCTTATAAAGTCGAAGGCCATTGCGCGTCAATACCACACATACTTTGACTGGGAAAGTAGAAATGCAAATAGGTTTCTTAGTCTTTTTGGCAGCAAGTTCAAAAGTGAAGTCTCCACTGAAATCAACATGGATCGATCTTTGGGGGAAGGTTGTGAATCGTTCCTGACACTTGGCCGCGTGAGAAACCGACTGGTACACGAGAATTTCGCAGATTTCAACCTGGACTACGCATTAGAGGATATAGTCGATCTGTATGAAAAAGCGCTAAGTTTCGTCGCGTTTCTGTCTGAACGAATCCAACCAAAGACCAATACGCCGCAGCATATTCGTAGGTCGATACATTAGAGTGCCATACCCGGGAAATTTGGTTGGATCTAGGGACTGGAGCCCGAAACGGAAAGATTGAGGTGAATCCAGTCGGATGAGTTGTGTTCTGATCGGCAGTGGGCGGTCTGCTTGCGATCAGAGTGCGAGGTACTCTTCTACGTGACCATAATCGTCGGGACAGGAAGGCAACCTCGTGTGCCGGCACCGCTTCTTGGCCGTCGATCTGAGCCACCACAGGCTTGGCAGTCGTTCCGCTGTAGGGTGGATAGCAAGCAGGTTGGTTTTGGGCACTTTTTCTACAGCCCCCCTCCGAACCGTGCTTGCAACTTTCATTGCGCACGGCTCTCAAGTGTGTCCTGCCATTTGACGTTCTTTCCGGATGACGTCAAGGACAGGTTCGACCCTTTGCATTACGAATGTCTTTCTGTCTGACACACCTGCCTCCCTTTGCCATGAAAGAGGGCTTCCCTTTCTCAGACAACTATAGAGACTCCGTTGCCCTATGCCTTCCGGCACTTAGGCAACAACGAATTCCGTAACGGATCCCTGCCAAGTATCCCTTAGTCTCCCCGTTTGTTTCCTAACCCTTGCTCTCTGCAAGTCGTTCCTCTTCGCCGGGGCGTACTGACAGTGTACAAATGTCAGCACCTTCAGGGCTTGGGTTTCATCCACGTTCCCAAGGGCGGCTCATTTTCGCCAACCGGAGACTAGGATTCAAGCAGTCCAGCCATAGTCATAGGATACAGATCTTGGGGCTCTTATGTTCATTGTGACGATCCCATCCTCCGCCTTTACCACCATGCGATTTTTCCTTCATCCTTTCGGAGTCCGGTAGGGTGGTCGACCTGCGGGGAATCCCGCTCTCCGTGTCCACTTTGTGGACAGGGGATTCGCTCGTAAACCGTCGCACATACACTTTAGCTTGTGGTCCAGTTCTTGGGGCCCACTTCAGCCCGTCACTTGGGGCGCAAGCGAGGGAGTCTTCACTTGTAGAGCGAGATCGGATTTGACAAGAAGCTTTGCATGTTCCCTAATTGCGGGCAAAAATGGACCTGCATGAGGAAGAGAGAGAATAAATGCCAGTCAACGACATTTTCTCAAAACGGCAGTTACGTATTCGGGGCAAGGTACCTGACGTCTACCAATACGAGACAATTCCACGAGAACTACGAGTTCAGGCTCTCCACATTATAAACCGTGTTTTCGGGCAATTGTATCCCTATGTTGTCAACACCGGCGACTTCGACATTGATCTTATCGAGATTGGGCACCATCAGTTCGAAGAACATACGAAGTTAGAGAAAGAGGGTGCCGAATGGCGAGAGTTCAATCGCAGAATGAATTATGATCATGTCCACCAACTCCTTTGCCGAGAGTACGGCGTACTTACTCTTGGAAACTCAAATGATCCCTGCGAGGCAGTTGCGAGGCAGTCCAGAGCTTTCTCATTGAAACAAGTGAGACAGATAAAGCAATTGATGTCATGGAAGTGTCTGTTCGTATTATGGAGAGATATATCAGCGCGCACAGTGAAGATACACAGAAATATTTGACTAGAGAGGCGATTTCTGAATTGAATCATCGATTTTTTGAGCATGGTGTCGGCTACCAGTACGATTCCGGCCAGATTGTCCGAATTGATTCGCAGTTGATTCATGCCGAGGTTGTGCGCCCTGCCCTGCATGTGCTTTCGGCCTCGATGTACGAGGGTGCAAATGAGGAGTTTTTGAGTGCGCATGACCATTACCGAAAGGGGAGAAACAAGGAATGCCTGAATGATTGCCTTAAGGCGTTTGAGAGTTGCCTCAAGGCAATTTGCGATGAAAGGGGGTGGGCCTACACGGAAAGAGATACAGCTAGACGTCTGATGTCGATCGTGTTCGATGAGAAGCTAATACCAGATTTCATGCAGTCACATTTCTCGGCGTTACGGAGCGTGCTTGAGTCAGGAGTACCTACAATTCGCAACCGCCTGTCGGGTCATGGACAGGGCCCAGACGCGATAACTGTGCCGGATTACATAGCCGCGTATGCGCTCCATCTTACAGCATCGAACATTCTCCTGCTGTCAAGAGCTGAAAGGGATAGTTAGTGCGAGCCTGAACATGACGAGTATGGTTGGCCCAAATTGCTAGACCAGGAAACGGGAAAGAAAGGGTGCATCCAGACGGATACGGCGGGCTCTGATCGGCAACGGGCAGTCTGCCTCAATCAGAACACGAAGTGCTCTTCAGCCGGCGTTCAATCGTCTAAACGTTGTGCGGACTCTTTTGATTGGAAAAGTCAAAGTAGGCCGGCAAACCTTGAACGCCTGCAGCCCAGCTCGGAATTTGCGGGCGGCCGTGTGCCGCCGTCGTTTCTTGACCATTGTGCTGCCCCTCAACGGTCTTGGCAGTCCGTTCCATCATGTACCTTAGTTCGTAGTCCAGTTGTTGGTGCCAAGCTCGGTCTGAAACAAGCCCAAATCCCCATATACTCTGGAAGCGATGAGGGAACTACATTTGTCAACGCTAACTCTGGTAGTCATCCACAATCTCGTCGCACCAAGAGACTGTATCTCGATCCGGCACACCTGGCCTAGCCGAAACCTGCATATAGGCCCAAGAAATCAACTCTCGGAAAGGGCTGTCTAAAGAAGCTACACGTATAAAGCGACTGCCTTCTGAACTAACATCACCAAATGGAATCAGTTCCAAGTCCCGAAGGTTGGCCATCATTGTAGGAATTCGGCTCTTCAAGGCAGGAAGTGGGACCAAAGTATCAGAATAGCCTCGACTTAGTATAGGGTTTAGACGGTCCTTCAGCTTTCCTGCATTTATGTTGCCCCAGCCCATGAGTTCAACACCTCTCTTTATAGAACAACACCTCGCAACGAGAATCTCACTTATTTTCGGCTGACGCCCTCCGCTGGACACAAGATCGCATGAGGGAGAGAGTACCACGCGGAACAAAGAGGGGTCAGTGCCCTCTCTGTCAGTTTCCCTGAGTATGTCCCCTAGTAAAATGTCTTCGGAGATTGGCGGGCAAAGGTATTGCTCCCAACTGGCGAGCACTTGCCCTTCCCCTGGGTGCTCGTCCATTAACCCCGCAAGGCGTCGTCTCCCGGCACGGAGAATTGCATCATTCCGTTGTTTAACTTCCTCAAATGTATCAAATGCATATGGCGCGACGTCTCGCAAAGCGGATGCAAAAGACTCCCTAATGTGGTCGTCGACTTCTTTCAGTGATCGAACATGCGGTTCAAAATAACGTATAGATTCAAGCAGATTCTCTGAACTATCTTGTCCCTTTTGTATCAACTGCACAAACGGGTTCTCGTATCCTTCAAACAAATCTGGAAAGCCCGTGTGGACGATCACAGGGCAAAACTGCTGCTTCCAAATGAAGTCCAAGTACGCGATTCCTCTATTGTTATCTGATAAAGGCCCCTCTATCAGATCAAGCACTACGATGTTTGGTCGCAACGACCGTATTTTTTCCTCGACATCATCAAAACCAGATATGGTGCAATTTACGTCCTGCACCTTCTGATGGATATCGTCCAGGATCGGTTTGATAAAGTCCACTTCGTCTTCAACAAACAATACCTCTATCATCAAGTCTCCTAGTTCTGCTTAAGTATAGGCAGGTCGAATCCAAAAGACGCTCCACCGCACTTGCCGGGGTGATACAAAAACATCTTCCCGCCGTACGCTTCAACTAACTCCGCCGCTACTGTCAGTCCCATTCCTATTCCCCCGGGTTTTCGCGTTACTCCCGGCCAGAATACTCTTTCGGCGTCTTCTTCATCTATTCCCGAACCTGAATCGTTGACCCAAAGGCGGACCCAATTTCCGTCACCTTGCGACTCGACAACAAATTTTAGTTTCCTTTGTTCGCGTGGTACTTCCCCCAGCCAATATGTCGCATTTGTTATCAAGTTTAAGACAATTGCGTCTAGTTCGCCGGGGGCCACGGCTACAACAGTGCGAGTGTCAGGAAGAGAGGTTTGAATACCCAGACTTTGAATATCTTTCCCGAGCATGGCAACGCAGTCTCTGATTCTGTCCTCCAATATTGAACGTCTATTTGTGCGCCGGAAAGACCTACTGGCGAGCGGAGCAAATCTATCCGCTAGGTCTTCTAAAGAATCCACTGCCATCTGGGCAAGGCGAATCAGATCACTTCCTTCTTTCTCCATGAATAAAGGAGGAATTCGTCGTACGAATTTCAAAAAACTACCAAAGACCATTGTCCTGTTTCTGATTTCGTGGACTAACATTTGTGCAATAGTCCCTATCGTCGCCAAACGACTATAGTATAAGAACCTTGTCTCGAGCGTCTTGCGAGTCGAAACGAGAGAGTCACTATGTCTATGCAATAAGGGAACAACGTCTGACGCCTTCGCTCCTTCCTCAGCAAGAGAATCCACCTGTTCAATCAGGGAGTCAGCGGAAATGTTAGAAAGTAGATCTTCCATCGGCTTCTCATGAAAACCCTGACTCCGATCCATACTTCGCTCAACTTCGAAAAGCTCCACGAGAGTCAGAATTATCGTCTCAAATTCGGAGAGTTCTACGCATGAAGTAAGACCCTCTCTATCACTAGTATCATTAATGTTGGGATTGCCGTCGGCAGAAATCGAGACATAACCAACAATCTGACTGGTGCTTAGTCGAGTACCTGTTCTACTTATGCGTCGTAAGTCAAGCCCAAGCCAGTCGCGGGTGTTCTCAGATTTCGGCAACACCAGTACACCGTCCCGATAGATCGAAATCCCTTTGTGGGCTCTAATGGCATCCCGAATAAAGCTTCTCTGAATGTCAAAAGCTTCGGAAATCTCTCCCGTGTCGGAACTTGCAATATCCCAGGCCCTTAGTTCAAAAGAAAATGGACCGCAACGTGTACCTTCTATCGAAAACCGGGATTGCAAATTCTTATCATTTATGTCACCCCAAATGGTTTCCCACGACCTATTTACTTGCACCTCTCGTGCGATTCCGTTCTTAGCGATTGGAGCAAAACGGTAGACTCCCTCGACGTTGCCATGGGCATCAACTGTTCCTCCTATACTGTACTTCGGATAAGTCAAGAATTCGGGGGAAGAAATCTCAATCTCCCCTGTATCGTCATCATCGAAGCCACGAAGGAATATTCTGAATTCACTAAATTCCGAAAACGGCGAAATTAAGCGGGCGAGGTCCTCTCCCAGTTCTCTCACGCGTTCGTCGTCCCATTGGTTAGAAAGCCCCGAAATTAGCAGGCTAGTCCCAGTCCCTTCGAATGGAGGAGGCCTGCTGAACTCCCGTATTTTGACGACACTATCTGACAACGCCTCTCCACTTGAAACTGTCGTCCAATCGACATTGACCTCCCAGCAGGGAGACGAATCCGCCTTGGTTAGCATTCGCAATTGGTTCCCGAGGCGAGCGGCAGAGAGTCGTCCTAGACCCTTTTCGCCGACAACTCGACGTATCTTATCAGCCCTCCTGATTGTAGGGTTTCTGTCCTTATAAGGCGTTGCTACTGTGCACCAGGCTTCTTCTATGACTTCACGGGTCATTCCTAGCCCGTCATCTATGATTTCCAACTGTTTCCCGTCGATTGAATCTTCAGAGAATCTAAGACTGACGTGTCGCGCAAAGGCATCGTACGAATTTTTGACTAGCTCGATCACAGCAACAAAGTCGTCAGTTACTAGGTTCTCGCCTAGGGCAGCAAAGACTCTAGGGTGAATACGAAAGGGAACCGTATCAAACGTGTCCTGGTCCATGGATACCGTCGATTGAAGACTCACTGTTTTCCTACTCATAGGAACAAGCCGTCCGCAGTTTCGCAAGGTGTGCCAACAGAGTGGATGTCTCTTGTTCCAAACTACATTCCCAAATTAGGAATACATTCCACCCTAACTCTCTCAGCCTTGCGTGGTTTGCAACGTCCCTGGCCACATTGTCATCCAGTTTGCGATTCCAGAATTCCCGATTTGTAGCCGGTCTACGTTGTCCCTTTCGACAACTGTGGCTGTGCCAGAAACACCCCTGCACAAACACAAGCGTTCGGTAGCGAGGAAATACTAAGTCCGGAGTGCCCGGCAACTCGCCAGCGTGAAGTCGATATCGGAACCCTGCAGCCCACACAGCCTGACGAACATACCGTTCCAGTGAGGTATCGCGGCTCCTGACACGAGACATCAGAACTGAACGGGCTTTCTTCTTAAGAATGTCGCCCATAGTTTTCTAGGTTGTTAGTTTTGAACGCTTGGTCCTTGCTTTCGCCACAGATTCAGGAGCCACGTTGCCATAAAGGCCGCGAGTCGCGGCGGCACCGCATTGCCGATCATTTTGGCGATTGCGCTCATGCTGTCGCCGTGGAATACGTAGTCGTCCTCAAACGACTGTAGAGTGGCACCTTCTCGTAAAGACAATCCACGCACTTGTCCTTCGTCATAGTGTCCGAATCTTCCATTTGAAATGCTGTTAAATCTTGTAGTTAGCGTTGGAGCAGGACGATCGGGATGTAGTCGAGTATATGAATCACCGAATCCCTGATTGCCTTTGGCAGCGAGACGACTGTGGCAGGGCAAAGATAAGTCGCCGAATGGTGTGTCTGAAAATCCCCAATTGGGTTCCCCTGGTTTAACTGACATCAGCCTAAGCCGATTGATTTCATAAAGATTCAGGCAATCGTGATTGGAGGTGTCCTTGCATCGGCCACCAGCTTCTAACGCGGGAAGGTGGTCAATAGCCTCGCGGGCCGAAAGAGTGGGAGCGTCGGGGTTTAAACTCGGAACTGGCAGGTCAATCGTCTGTTTGTACTCTTTCTCGCTCTTCAGTGCTAGCATTACGGAACGCCGGCGATACTGGGGGACGCCAAAGCGAGAAGCGCAGACTCGATCCTCGCCAACGGAATATCCTAAATTTCTTAACTGGACTTCAAAATCACTCCATATGTGTCGGTACTGTCCAGTCTTGATTCTGGCAACGTTTTCCGAAATAATCATTTCGGGTTGAAATTCCGCTATGAATCCAAGTGTCTGGGTTAGCAAGTTTAAGTCTCGATTTCGACTCTTGATTCGTTCGTCTGTCAACCTTCTCTGGATGAATCTGGTAAAGGACTGGCATGGTGCACAGATGACGAACATGAGAGGTACTTCGGCTGCGGCAGAGCGATATTTGGGGATTAACTCCTTTAACTCAGCCCGAATTTCCTGCTGTTGTCCCTCGGGATATTCTGGCTGGGCTGGAAACATATCATAGGCCAAAAACCTTGGCTCTGCTTCATCAAGCGTAGTGTTCTGATTGTTATTCTGGTAGGTGATACGGTTCATTTCATCATTGTCAATGCCGCATATGATGTACCCCCCCGCATCAAGTAGTCCACGGGTTGTTCCTCCCGCGCCGCAATAAAAGTCGACGGCCAGGAATTCGGGGGCTTTAGTTTTATGATTTTTGAAGCGTTCAAATTCAGTCTTGGTGTGACCAATCGCTTCATTCATTTATGATCGCACTTCCGTAAAGTGTAAGGGCGATGCAACATCTTTTCTCATGGCCCCGAACCCCAGGGGATGCTGGCCATGGGTTCATTTTAGCACAGAAAGCTATTGACCTCTTACCGAATTCATAGGGTGTCGACAGAACGAGTCTCTTTGATTATACTCCCCCTAGGACGTCCCCCCACCGACGGATTTTGAACTAGCCTAATCCAGTTTTCATGAAGCACTGGCACTTCGATGAACAGAGATTCCGTTCTTGAGAGATTCAAAACGCTGAATCTGTGGGAAAAAGACGGGGCGAGGGCCCCGCACAAGCCCCTATTGGTCATACTCACCATCGGAGAATTGCTGCGGGGCAAGGGACGCCTGCTACCGTACTCGGAGATCGACACGAAACTTGGGGAGCTGTTGAGTGAGTACGGCGCCAGGAGGTCGCAGCAGGGAACGCAATACCCGTTTTGGCGGCTCCAGACCGACGGGATCTGGGAGGTTTCTGATGTCGAGAAGATTCGCTTGACGGCCAGTGGAGACGCATGGAAGACCGACCTGCTCAACTGCAACGTTCAAGGTGGACTTACCGAAGAAATCGCAGGCCAACTTCAGGCGGATTCCGATCTGGCGTCTGAAGTCATCCGAACGTTGTTGGATGGGCACTTCCCTGATACTTGGCATGAAGACATTTTGCAGAGTGCCGGGATCGAGCTTACTTCGAAAGGCGTTATTCGCCAGAAACGCGACCCTCATTTCCGAGCGAATATCTTGAAAGCCTACGAGTATCGCTGCGCCGTTTGCGGCTTTGACGTTAGATTGGGGCTTCAGCCCGTCGCTCTAGAGGCTGCCCACATCAAATGGCATCAAGCAGGGGGCCCCGATTTAGAGGTAAATGGGCTGGCGTTATGTTCTCTTCACCACAAGCTGTTCGACCGGGGAGCCTTTACTCTGTCAGACGAATTGGAGATTCTCGTATCTGATGAGGCCCACGGCTCTGTTGGCTTTCAAGAGTGGCTCATGTGCTTCCATGGCGAAAAGCTAAAGTTCCCTCAGCGGCAGATTTACTATCCAGGTGAAAGCTTCACTCGCTGGCATGTCAAAGAGGTTTTCCGGGGGGAGTATCGGGAACGGGAAGATGACGAGATGCGCTCAAGTACAGGCTAACCAGTACGGTGGAATTTTCCTACCTTAGTCTAGTTTTGATACAATCTAGCTCGATCCCTCGAATGTTCACTCCTGTAGAATCGCTTAGGTCGGCCTTAGACTGCCTTGCTATGCTCGCTTTAGCAATGGATCCCCCCACCGTGGTGGGGCAGACCGATTGACTTCTCGTCCCGTTACGTGATCTCGATTGGCCGGAGTGAAACCCCTTTAGTCATACTCAGAGTGATATCGAGACTCTAATATGAGAATCGTCTCCAACACAGGGACGGATCGCGTGTTCGAGATCATTGGGCCTTTGCTCCGCTCGGGGCACCAGATCGACTTGGCTTCCAATGAGTTCTGCCTCTTTGCATTTGGAGAACTTGCTGAGAAGCTTGCCTCCGTGGCGAAAGCGCGCCTAATACTTCCGCCTGACCTCACTGAATTGAGCCTTTCCGGCACCGATGCTGACAGAGCCGCGCGCAATCGGTTGCAGAGCCGTTGGATGGCCAGACGTTGCGCTGACTGGGTTGAAGAAAAGGCTGAGGTGCGACGAGCTACTCAGCCCATTCCGCAAGGGGCAATTGCGGTACGCAACGGCGACGGGAGTCCACAGCAAGTCGTACATGGATCGTTTTCGTTCAGCACAGATGGCCTGGGCCTCACTCCAGGAAACCCCTTTAACCTAGTCCAGATTTCTGAGTCGCCAGAAGAAAGCGTTCGCTTATGTGAATGGTATGAAGGGCAGTGGTCTGCTCTATCGGTGGATGCCGAAGCTAAGTCTGAGTTCATTGACATGTTGCGCTCTCTATCAGTGCATCAGAGCCCTCTCAGCGTCTATGCATTGATACTGCACCACCTCTTTCGCGCTCAGGGCGATGAATTGGACGAGGAGCAGGTCGTCAAGTCCGCGACTGGAATTAGAGATACACAAGTGTGGCAAAAGCTCTATAAGTTCCAGCGCGATGGTGTCGTGGGGGCTATTGACAAGCTCAATCGCTTTGGCGGGTGCATAATTGCCGATAGCGTTGGACTTGGGAAAACCTTTGAGGCGCTGGCAATCATCAAGTATTACGAACTTCGCAATGATCGTGTCTTGGTTCTCTGCCCTAAGCGCCTGCGAGACAATTGGAGTCTATACCGCGCCAATGACCGACGCAATTTTCTAGCCGGCGACCGTTTCAACTACGACATCCTCAATCATACCGATCTTTCACGCGACAATGGGACATCGGGCGATATTGACCTAGCCTATGTAAATTGGGGCAACTATGACCTCGTCGTCATCGACGAGTCGCACAACTTCCGCAATAAGCGCACCCCTCGTCAGGGCGGGGAAACTCGCTATGATCGCCTCATGCGCCGAATCATACAAGAGGGCGTCAAAACGCGTGTACTTATGCTTTCTGCCACCCCAGTCAACAATCGTCTTGCGGATCTGAAAAACCAGATTGCCTTTGCGACAGAGGGGAATGATGCTGCCCTGGCCGATCACGGCATTTCCAGCATAACCAGCACTACCAGACTCGCGCAGAGGCAGTTCAACCGATGGCTCAACCTAGAAGAAACCGAACGTACGCCCACACATCTAATCGAGATGTTAGGCTTCGACTATTTCTCACTACTCGATCGGTTAACCATCGCACGCTCAAGACGACACTTAGAAAAATATTATGGGATCGCTGAGACCGGCAGTTTTCCTGAAAGGCTAAGACCCATAAATGTCAAACCCGACGTTGATTTGGCAGAAGAATTCCCATCGATTCGCGAAATAAACTTTGAGATACGCCGACTGAACCTTGCCGCCTATGCGCCACTTCGGTATGTGTTGCCTCACAAGAGGGACGCATATGATGAGAAATACAGCACAATTCTCTTGAGTGGTGAAGGTTTCTTCCGACAAGCAGATCGCGAGGAAAGTTTGGTCCAGCTGCTACGTATCAATGCACTAAAGCGTATGGAAAGTTCTGTATCCTCTTTTGCACTAACGGTACGGCGCCAGCTGGAAGACGTTGATGCAATTCTCGCTCGCATTGATGAAAGGGCTGTCGAACTGGAGGAGCTCGACATTGCCGAAATTGATTTTGACGATCCCGACTTTGAGAGTTTGCTGGTTGGGCGCAAAGTGAAGGTGCTGCTTCAGGACGTTGACCTGATTCGCTGGAGACAAGACCTGCTCGAAGATCGAAATCGGTTGGATACACTTCACGCGGCCGCCCTCCAAGTCACTGCAGAAACTGACGCCAAGCTTGCCGAATTGCGCGGAATCGTTGAACAAAAGTGCAGCAACCCTATCAATCCAGGAAACCGCAAAGTAATTGTTTTCACAGCGTTTGCGGACACTGCTCGCTACCTATACAACGAGCTAGCGCCTTGGGCAAAGAGTACTCTTGGACTGGAGTCAGCGCTAGTAACAGGGACCGGGAGTAACCAGACTACCTTGCCGGGGCTGCGCAGGGATCTCTCCTCCATTCTGACCGCCTTTGCGCCGCTTACGAAAGAGCGCCCAGACGATTTCGCCTCTGAAGGCGAACTAGATCTTCTTATTGCGACGGACTGTATTTCTGAAGGTCAAAATTTACAGGACTGTGACTGGCTGATCAACTACGACATTCACTGGAATCCTGTACGTATCATCCAACGATTTGGGCGAATCGATCGAATCGGTTCACCCAATGAGCGAATTCAACTCGTAAACTTCTGGCCAAATATGGAACTAGAAGAATACTTGCGCTTGGAACAACGCGTAAGCGGGCGCATGGTACTTCTCGATATCTCGGCGACTGGTGAAGAGAATCTGATAGAGCAGCAGTCGGGCGATCCGATGAATGATTTGGAGTACCGCCGGAAGCAGCTCCTAAAGCTGCAGGACGCGGTCATAGATCTGGAGGACCTATCTTCTGGCGTCTCCATTGCTGACTTAACGCTAACGGACTTCCGCATTGATTTGGCCGACTACCTAAGGGACGCGCCGGATATTCTATATGGGTTGCCTCTTGGCGCTTACGCGGTGACCGCAACTTCCAACGCCGAGATTCCACCCGGAATCATCTTTTGCTTACGGGCTGAGGGCGAAGCCACCAGAAAACCGATTGAACAAGGTTATCCTCTCGCGCCGCATTATCTGGTCCATGTCGGTGAAGACGGAGCAGTGCTATTGCCGTTCACGCAGGCAAAGCAGATTCTTGATCAGCTAAAGCGGCTATGCTTGGGCCGAAATATGCCCGATCCTGGCGCTTGCGCCCGCTATGACAAGGCGACTCAAAAGGGCCGAGATATGAAATCAGCTAGGCGGCTCCTGACCACCGCGATTACCTCGATCGTGGGAAAGAGCGAGGAACGAGCGATCGCCAGCCTGTTCTCTGCGGGAGGGACGCACGCGATCGCGGACGAGTTTGCCGGAATGAATGATTTCGAAGTGCTGGCTTTCCTCGTCGTAATAGCTGAAGAGCAACAATGAGTACAATCGATCCTGTAATGGCGCTCGTGCTTCCCGACGGCGCGCTTGTCGACCGACGAGTGCCAAAGACAATGCTTATTGAACACGGGGCGCGCACCGCTGCGGATAGGCGACACATTCGGGAGGGTATTGAGGAGATTCGATGGCTTGCCACCCTCAAGCCAACGACGATTGGGGTGGCGGAATACCGTGACTCCAGACGCGAGTATATTGAGATCGCTGTGCTAAAGCTCAGACTCCGCTCCGGTACGCGAGCTGAAAGACTTATCGAGCTTATACATCGGGCCGTACCTTATCCGGTCGTACTGTTTTCTTGGCGGGAAGACGGTCTAGTGATTTCACTAGCGCACGTTCGCTGGTCTCAAGGCGAAGGGGGGAAAACTGTTCTTGATGGAAATGTTGTTGCAACACCGCCCTTGAAAGACCAGGAACATGAGACGACGATGGCGTTTATTGAGAATCTGGCTATTGGCAGCCAACCCCACGCTTCGCTCTACTCACTGTACCAGGGTTGGATCGATGTTGTGCGCGCACTACGAGCCGCCGGGGTTACGGGCAAATTTCAACTTCCAGCTTCTCAATTTAAAGCGGAAGAACGGGCAGCAGCTTTGCATGAATTTGCCCGCCTAGAATCCCGGATAACTGAAGTCACAGCCGCTGCGAGCAAGGAAAAACAAATCGCGCGCCGAGTGGACTTAAATCTGGAACTGAAGCGTCTGCGATCCGCTCGCGATGTCATTCGCGCCAGCCTGTAAATCGAGGAGACTCATGGAAAAGATTGCTTCTGACGCCCCTAAGACACGCTCGGCTGACATTGTCGCCGAAAACATTCAGCAGTTGAGTGCGCTTTTCCCCGAAGCTTTTGTCGAAGGTAAGGTCGACTTTGAAATTCTCAGGCAGCTCCTCGGGGACGATTTTGACGAACGCGACGAGAAATACGGCCTCAATTGGCATGGAAAACGACGCGCTCGCCAACTCGCCCTTACGCCTTCAACAGGAACGCTCCGTCCCTGCTTGGAGGAAAGTTTGGACTGGGATACAACACGGAATTTAATGATCGAAGGAGATAACCTGGAGGTTATCAAACTCCTGCAGAAGAGTTATTCCGGCAAAGTAAAACTCATATACATTGATCCTCCCTATAACACTGGAAAAGATTTCGTCTATCTTGATGATTACCAAGACAGTATTAGGAATTACCTGGAACTTACTGGCCAAGTCGACGGAGAGAGTCGAATGCTTTCGTCGAATTCAGAGACTTTAGGTCGATTCCATACTAATTGGTTGAACATGATGTATCCGAGGCTGAAGCTGGCTAGAAATCTACTGAACTCTCAAGGTGTGATGATTATCAGTATAGATGACGGTGAACTAGCGGGCCTTAGAATGGTGTGTGATGAGATATTTGGTGAGGAATGCTTTGCCGCGACGATTGCTTGGAAGAAGCGAAGTACCCCTCCAAATGATCGAGTTGTCGGTGCCCAGCATGACTATTTATTGGTTTATACGAAAAATCCAGACCAAGGGCTCCGGTTGCGCAGACGCTCACCTGAACAGCTTGCCAAATACAAAAACCCAGACAATCATCCAAAGGGACCTTGGGCCCCTGGCGATTTAATGGCCAACGTTAAGGGTGGGAGGTATGTAAAGTCCCTCTATTTTCCCATAGTTAATCCGCGTTCCGGGGAGGAATTCTACCCTTCGTCTCAGGGCAACTGGCGATTCAACCGGGAAAAGATTCAGCGTCTTCTTGACAACAACGAAATATACTTCGGGATGAATGATAAGGGCCGACCAAAGTTAAAACGATTTCTGTGTGATATCAAGGAAGGAATCACCTGGACTACACTTTGGGATTTTGTGCCACTTAACACCGACGGTTCAAAGGAAATGGCCGAAATATTCGGAAACATGGCGGTATTTGAAAACCCTAAGCCAGTAGGACTTCTACAAAACATTATTCATTTAGGTGGTTCAAAAGACGGTATCGTGTTGGACTTTTTCGCTGGATCGGGGACAACTGGGGCTGCCGTGATGATGGAAAACGTCGCCTCGGGACAGTCCATGCGGTACATCATGGTGCAGCTGCCAGAAGAATGTGGAGAAGAAAGCCAAGCGGCTCAAAATGGTTTCCAGACTTTGAGCGATGTGTGCAAAGAACGCCTTCGGCGCGTCGCGATGAAGCTTAGAGAAGAGAACCCAGACTTCAACGGAGATCTTGGATTCCGAACGTTTGAGCTTGATTCCTCGAATGTTCGTGCCTGGGCCCCAGACAAGGATAATTTAAGTGAGACTTTGCTCGAAAACTTAGACCACATTGTGCGTGGTCGAAGTGAGGAAGATATTCTCTATGAGTTGGTTCTAAAGTTAGGTCTCGACCTTTGTGTGCCCATCGAGACCCACACCATAGTAGGCAAGACAGTACATTCGATCGGCGCAGGTACGCTGCTCGCCTGCCTTGATGAAAGCATCACGCGGGAGAATGTCGAATCTCTGGCTATCGGAATAACTGAGTTGCATTTCAGGCTGGCAACCGTAGGCGACACGATGGTTTTCTTCCGCGACAGCGCCTTCGAGGACGATGTGGCAAAGACGAACTGCACTGCCATCCTCCAGCAATACGGTCTTTCCAACATCCGGAGCCTGTAGAGTCAAAATGAAACTGCACTTTGAATCCGACTTAGATTTTCAACTTCAGGCGATTAAGTCGGTCTGCGATCTGTTTGGCGGACAGGAGGTATGTCGTACCGAATTCACCGTCACGCAGCTATCATCAGGACCTCAAGCTCATCTCGCCTTTGTCGAGAATGACCTTGGCATAGGAAACCGAATGCTTCTACTTGAAGATGAGATTCTTGAGAATCTGAATGCTATTCAACTTCGTAACGGCCTCACTCCCTCCGAGTCACTAAGTTCCCTAGATTTCACCGTTGAAATGGAAACAGGAACCGGCAAGACATATGTCTACCTACGTACGATTTTTGAGCTGAACAAACTCTACGGTTTCACCAAATTTGTCGTCGTTGTACCCTCTGTCGCCATTAAAGAGGGCGTCTACAAAACACTTCAGATCACCGAAAGTCACTTTCGATCCCTCTATTCTGGTACACCGTATGAATACTTTCTTTACGACTCCGCGAAGCTGGGACAGGTGAGAAACTACGCAACCAGCCCACAGATCCAAATCATGATCGTGACCGTGGGCGCTATCAACAAGAAAAGCGTGAATAACTTGTACAAGGACAGCGAGAAAACTGGTGGTGAGAAACCAATAGATCTCGTTAGAGCCACGAAACCGATCGTGATCGTTGATGAACCACAAAGTGTGGACGGGGGTCTGAAGGGGCAGGGTAAGCAAGCCTTGGAGGCCATGAATCCCCTCTGCACGTTGCGATACTCGGCGACCCACGTAGACAAACACCACATGGTATATCGATTGGACGCTGTTGACGCCTACGAACGTAAACTGGTAAAGCAGATCGAGGTGGCATCGGCAACTGTCCAGAATGCCCACAACCGACCTTATGTCCGGCTAGTGTCAACGAGTAACACACTCGGCATAATCAGCGCCAAGGTCGAACTTGATATCGAGGTGTCGGGAAGTGTTCGACGTCGCGAGAAGATCGTCCAAGATGGTGACGACCTGGAACAAACTACGGGGCGGGCAGTATACCACGACTGTCGAATTGGCGAAATCTGCGTAGAACAAGGCACTGAATTCGTGGAACTGCGGATGCCCGGCTATGAACACTTTCTTCGTAAAGGCGAGACCTGGGGTGATGTGGATGCCACAGAGGTTCAACGCCATATGATTCGGCGGACGATAGAGGAACATCTAGACAAAGAAATGCGTTTACGCCCTAAAGGCATCAAGGTGCTTAGCCTATTCTTCATTGACTCTGTGGAGAGGTACCGAAAATATGACAGAGAAGGCAATGCCAAAAGGGGCAAATACGCGGTAATATTTGAGCAAGAGTATCAGCATCTTGCCAGTCATCCTAAATACAACACGCTCTTTCAGGAAGTAGACATATCCGCTGACGCCCACCAAGTCCACAACGGCTACTTTTCCATAGACAGACACCTCCGCTGGACAGACACGGCGGAAAACACGATCGCGAACCGCGAAAGTGCCGAACGCGCCTACAATTTGATTATGAAAGAAAAGGAGAAACTCTTAAGTCTTGACACCCCTCTAAAATTTATCTTCTCTCATTCAGCGTTACGCGAGGGCTGGGATAATCCCAACGTCTTCCAGATTTGTGCGCTTCGAGATATTCACACCGAACGAGAGAGGCGACAGACTATCGGGCGCGGACTGCGTCTATGTGTCAACCAGCAGGGTGAACGGGTACGTGGTTTTGATGTCAATACGCTTACGGTTATTGCGCGCGAAAGCTATGAAGAATTCGCAGAAGAATTGCAACGAGAAATCGAAGATGACACCGGCATTCGCTTCGGCGTCGTGGAGAAACATCAGTTTGCCGCTATTCCCGTCGTAGACGAAGGAGGTGGGATGACAGCACTTGGACGTGCAGCATCAGTGGAAATTTGGGAAGAACTGAAGCTGGAAGGCTACATTGATGCTGAAGGTCATGTCCAAGATGCCCTTCGCAATGCGCTTAAGGATGATGACCTTAAGATCTCAGACAAGTACGCTGAACAGCGTCAGGAGATCGAAAAAGCGTTGCGAAAGATCGCCGGACAGTTGGAGATAAAGAACGCCAATGAGCGCCGCCCTGTCAATCCGCGACAAGAGATTCTACAAAGTTCCGAGTTTAGGGCACTCTGGGATCGTATCAAACACAAGACTACCTACCGGGTACTGTTCGACAATGAGGAGCTTCTCTCTAAGTGTACACTTGCTCTTCTCAATGCCCCGCCGATCCCCACGACTAAGCTCCAATGGCACAGGGCAGAGATTGCGATCAGTGAAGCGGGCGTGGAAGCCACCGAGACAGCTAGTATGAGCCCTGTAGCTCTGGACGAAGCTGAAATCGAGTTGCCTGACATACTCACTGAACTTCAGGATAAAACACAACTCACGAGGCGAAGCATCTATCGCGTTCTCAGCAAGAGTGGACGTCTAAATGACTTCAAGCGCAATCCACAGAAGTTCATCGAGATCGCCACTCAGTCCATCAATATCTGCAAACAACAGGCATTGGTGGAGGGCATCAAGTACCAACGAATTGGGGACGACTCCTTTTACGCGCAGGAACTGTACGAGCACGAGGAACTCACCGGATACCTGAAAAATATGATCGATGCGGAAAAGTCGGTCTATGAAAAAGTCATCTTCGAGTCAGGCATTGAAGCCAAATTCGCAGACCAACTTGAAAAACACGGGGAGGTAAAGTTATACGCCAAGCTACCGGGATGGTTTACAGTGCCAACGCCTCTTGGGAGCTACAACCCCGATTGGGCCGTACTTATTGATACCGAAGAGGGGGAAAAGCTCTACTTGGTGGTGGAAACGAAGGGCAGTCTGTTTACCGGCGAACTTCGCTCTTATGAAGAGGCCAAGATTAAATGCGGTAGAGCACATTTTGACGCACTTAAAGTAAAGGACTCATCGCCCAGGTATGAGGTGGCGACTAGCGTCGAAGACTTACTTGCAAGCGTTGGTGGAGACTGAGCAGCGCGCGAAACAAAATCGGACGCTCATCATCCGCGATGGACTCGTAGGCTAGTCTATTGGTCTCGTTAGTGCCATGGCCGACGAATGGAATACCACGATCAATCTTCTTCCCGCGCTCACAGAAGATGAGGTTCGGCTGAATGACGAGCGGGGGTGGCTGAACCCCTTCCATGGCAAAAAGCCCGACTCCCACAGCAGCAGACCTACTATGTCGACGAAGACTGCACACTTTGGCAATTCAGGACTATCACCCCGAGAGCTGACCACCTTCCCCAGACGCGGCGCGAACAGGTGCTGATATTCTTGCCAACAGCCCTTGTCGTGCCGCTGACTCCCCAGAAAACAAATTCCGTCTATTTGATTGTACTCGCTGCGCGGAGTTGGTCAGCATTCCCGTAAGCTTCTTCTCAAGAGGGTGCATCCCAGCCTTGGTGTGCGAGAGGGCAGGCACAAGGCCTGTCCCTACGGGAGCGTTTGAGGGGGAAGGGGAAGACGGCGCGGGTGGGGGGCGAGGGCAGGGGCAGGGCCGGCACCTGCGGGGATTTGGTGGGGCTGGCGGGAGGTGGGTTGGCGGAGTTCTTTCGGTTGGGCACGTGTCCAATATAGGCACCAGGTCGGCGAGGCATGTTGTAGGAGAGGGGGCGTTGCGGGGGCGGAGCCCC